>NZ_LSIA01000122.1:0-2241 GCF_001556015.1 Novosphingobium sp. CCH12-A3
AGTGGAGTAGGAAGCGCATAAGCGCTTCCCCTCCCCGAACCGTACGTGCACCTTTCAGCGCATACGGCTCTCTATTCAACCTTGGCCCAAGGCCATGGCGACATCACGATAGCGGGAGGTGACGGTGTTTCGGAGCTCGTCCCGATAGATGTAGGGATTTCGCTCCGGATTCCGCCACCGGAACTGCATCTTCTGGCTTGTGGCCAGTCGTCGCAGCGCCTTGCCGACGGCATTGCCCTGATTGCTTCGACCGTAGACCAGCCACGTCTTCGATTGGCCGGTTTCCGGCATGCGGTACCATTTACGCATCAAAGGCTTGATACGGGACCGGTACTTCTGCGCCAACCAGTGCGCCATTTTCCAAAACACGACGGTGTCGATGCGCCGGAATGTGCGCGCCGTGAAGTCGGTGAACCTGTAGAACGCAGCCCATCCCGCCAGCTGGCGGTTCAGACTGTCGATCATGTCCACCGCGGCAACCTCATGATTGCCGGAGAGTGCCTCGACCAATCGGCGAGCGAAGGTCTTGGCCTTCTCCTTGGGTATCGTTGAGACCACGGACATGCGTCCGCTCGATCCCCGCCTGCGGATGATCCGGTGCCCGAGGAACACGAACCCGTCGTCGACGTGGGTGATATGGCTCTTGTCCATATTCAACGTCAGCTTCAGGTCGTCTTCCAGAAAGGCCCGGCATTCCTCGCGGATGGCCTCGGCATGTGCCTTGGTGCCCTTGACGATGACAACGAAGTCATCGGCGTAACGGCAGTAGGCGACAGCAGGTTTCCATTGCCGGTTCTCGCGAACCGTGATGGGGCGCCCCTGCTGGATGCCGAAGTTCCATGCCCAGCGATCCTTTCGCGCCTTGTCGCTCAGGTATTTCGCCTCCAGCCACGCATCAAACTCATGGAGCATGATGTTGGACAGGAGCGGCGACAGCACGCCGCCTTGCGGTACACCTTCGCTTGAGGCGACGAACAGGCCACGGTCGACGTGGCCCGCCTTCAGGAATCGCCAGAGCAGATCAACAAACCGATCATCCCGGATTCGCCGCCGAACGCAGCGAAGCAGAAGCCGGTGGTGGACCGTATCGAAGTAGCTCGCCAGATCACCTTCGATGATCCAGCGGCCCCGCGCTCCGGCACCACTATCCTGCAACTGTATCTTCACGGTCCGGACAGCGTGATGCACGCTGCGTTCCGGCCTGAAGCCGTAGGAGAGGCGATGGAAGTCGCTTTCCCAGATCGGCTCCATGGCCATCAGCATCGCGCGCTGGACGATGCGGTCTTTCAGGGTCGGGATACCAAGTGGTCGTTTCTTGCCATTGGCTTTCGGGATATAGATTCGCCTGACCGGCTGCGGGTGATAACTCCCCGTCAGCAAGTCCGTTCGCAGACTGGCCAGCTGTTCTGCCAGTACGGCCTGCATCCGCCGCTTGTCCATTCCGTCGATGCCCGGCGTATTGGCGCCACTCGACGCCAGCACGATCCGAGCCGCCTCGGTAAGCCACGCCCGATCGGCAATGAGCCGGAGAAGGCGATCGAACTTGCGGTTCTGGTCGCTCTCGGCCCACGTCGCGAGCTTGTGCTGCATTTCGCTGATTATCAAAGGTCTTCACCTCGTTTGGTCAGGTAGTTTGCACTTCAAGCTGATTGAACTGTCCCCCTTTGCCATGTGACAGGCTTTCCCTGTCGCGGACTACTACGGGGACTCCGCCAGCATGGTGGACATCGGGGCCAACTCCCTTGGCATTCCATCATGCCTTCCCTCGTTCATATGCTGGACTTTCGCGCGCTGGGGAGGCTGCCGGTCGCAGTCCTTGTCCTTGCGTCCCGCAAGTCGATGCCGATGCCATGGCCTGGCTGCATTCTCTCCATGGCTCCATGCGGACGGGCTACATTTCCGGCCACATTCGGATGTCGCCGACATACGTCTCCGGCGCCATCATCAGCATTCCGCCTGTTAAGCCGTGTAGGCGAAGGCGACATTTCAGCCCTCGGATGCGGATTAACCGGTTCGTGTTCCTCAACCTTCCAGCGCTACAGCCTCGGGGACCATCTCGGCGTAACGGCTTCGCCTCAATCCCCTTTACCTGCGGGCTACGTCACCCTGCCAGTTGACGGCAGGTCACCGCCGCTTGGGCTCATGCCCCCTCACAGCAGAGGACAAGGCATTCGTTCAATTCCTCCTTTCTCCTTTGCATTCCAGTCATATGCACCCCGGACCATCCGGGACGAGGCGCAC
>NZ_LSIA01000123.1:0-21817 GCF_001556015.1 Novosphingobium sp. CCH12-A3
GCCAGCTCATTCTGGCGCGGGTAAGAGGCGAGCTTGCGAAGAATCTGGCTGGGGGTGTGGATCGGCGTGCAAAAAGGACCCCGTTAGCGGGGTGATCGGCGTCTAAAAGGGACCCCTCATTTCGATGGTTTAAGCAGCCGGCTGGATTTTCAGGCGGCGAGATCGGGATGTTGATTTTGGAGACAGTGGTTCGGATTCGGCGCGAGTATGCCGGCGGCAAGGCGATCAAGGCGATCGCGCGGGATTTGCATGTGTCGCGGAAGGTGATCCGCAAGGCGATCCGGGCGCCGGAAGGCGCATTCGACTATCAGCGCAAGGTTCAGCCACTGCCTAGGATCGGGCCGTTTCAGGATCGCCTGAACACACTGCTGGAAGAGAACGAGGTGCGCGGCAGGCGCGAGCGACTGCGGATGACGCGGATACATGATCTGCTGGAGCGCGAAGGTTTTGAGGGTTCCTACGATGCCGTTCGGCGCTACGCGGCGCGCTGGAAGGCCGACCGGCGCAAGGATGCCGGCGATGGTGTCACCGCCTTCATCCCGCTGATGTTCAAGCCGGGCGAGGCCTACCAGTTCGACTGGAGCCATGAGGATGTGGAGATCGCCGGCAAGCCGATGCGCGTGAAGGTTGCGCATATGCGGCTGTGTGCATCGCGGGCGGTCTATGTCCGGGCCTATCCGCGCGAGAGTCAGGAGATGCTGTTCGACGCGCATGCGCGCGGCTTTGCTTTCTTCGGCGGCGTGCCGGGCCGCGGCATCTACGATAATATGAAGACGGCGGTGACGAGCGTGTTCACGGGGAAGGAGCGGGTCTTCAACCGGCGGTTCCTGATCATGACCGACCATTATATGGTCGAGCCCACCGCCTGCTCGCCGGCGGCGGGATGGGAGAAGGGCCAGGTCGAGAACCAGGTGCAGACGATCCGGGGCCGCTTCTTCCAACCCCGGTTGCGGTTCGCCAGCCTCGACGAGCTCAATGGCTGGCTGGAGGCCGAGTGCCAGCGCTGGGCGGAACGACAGGCACACCCGGAACAGGGCGAGCTGACCGTGGCGCAGGCGCTGGAGATCGAGCGATCGGCACTGCAGCCGATGCTGGGACCGTTCGACGGCTTTAACGAGAGCGAGCATGCGGTGACGGGCACCTGCCTGATCAGCTTCGATCGCAACCGCTACTCGGTTCTCTCGACGGTGGCGCGGCGGACGGTGCAGGTCCGGGCCTATGCCGACCGCATTGTCGTGCGCTGCGGCGAGGAGGTTGTCGCCGAGCATCCCCGCTACTTCGGGCGCAACCGCACGATCTATGACCCCTGGCATTATCTGCCGGTACTGGCCCGCAAGCCCGGAGCGCTGCGGAACGGCGCGCCCTTCCAGGACTGGGATCTGCCGCCGGCGCTGGCGCGCCTGCGCCGCAAGCTTGGCAATGGCGACGATGCCGACCGCCGGTTCGTCCGTGTGCTGTCGGCCGTGCTGACCGATGGTCTGGAGCCGGTCGAAGCGGCCGTCCGCGAGGCATTGGCGACCGGCACGGCGAGCGACGACCTGATCCTCAACATCCTGGCGCGGCGCCGCGAACCGCCGCGACCGCTCACCATCATCACCTCCGAAGACAGCGCCTTGCGCCATCCGCCGATCGCCGACTGCGCCCGTTACGACCAGCTGAGGACCTTCGATGCAGCGGCATGACATGATCGAGGCGATGCGCGGGCTTGGGCTCAAGGGCATGGCGGGCGCGTTCGACGATGCGGTCACCACCGGCCTTCAGCGCCAGCGCACCACGATGGAGATACTGACCGACCTTCTGCGCGCGGAAGCAACACATCGCCATGCTGCCTCGATCCGATACCGGATGGCGGCCGCCCGGCTGCCGGTCGTGAAGGATATCGATGCGTTCCGGTTCGAGGGCACGCCGATCAACGAGGGGCTGGTGCGTTCGCTGCACAGTGGCGCGTTCCTGCCCGCTCGGCGCAACATCGTCCTGGTCGGCGGCACGGGCACCGGCAAAACCCACCTGGCCATCGCCATCGCCGCCAATGTCGTTCGCTCGGGTGCGCGAGGCCGCTACTTCAACACCGTCGATCTGGTGACCCGCCTCGAAGAGGAGGCCAGGATCGGCAAGAGCGGCGCTCTCGCCGCCCAGCTATCCCGCCTCGACCTGATCGTGCTCGACGAACTGGGATATCTGCCGTTCGCCCGCTCGGGCGGCCAGTTGCTGTTCCACCTGATCAGCAAGCTCTACGAGCAGACCAGCGTCATCATCACCACCAACCTCGCGTTCGGCGAATGGCCCACCGTGTTCGGCGATCCCAAGATGACCACCGCGCTCCTTGATCGCGTCACCCACCATTGCGACATCGTCGAGACCGGCAATGACAGCTGGCGCTTCAAAAACCGCAGCTGATCGCCCCCACCGACCTCCGATTAAAAGATGCTTTGCGCTGCGCGCGCCTCCGGTCGGGCTCCGCCCTCCCTACGCCGCGCGCAGCGCAAAGGCGCGTGTCCGATCAACCTTGCGCCATCGTGAAAGGGGGTCCCGTTTGCACGCCGATTGACACGTCACCACCTTCTCGTCGAACAGATTTTCGCCCCGCGCCGTCAGCGCGACGCCATGGCCCAGCGGCAAGCGCGCGAGCGCATCCACGGTCAGCGCCCTGGGCAGTGTGTCGATCTGAAGATCATCCTCATATTGGCTCGACACATAATGGACCGACGCGGAGAGCGTCGGCCCCTGCGCCGGCGTCCAGGCCAGCGTCGCGCTGGCGCTGTTGCGCGGCGTCTGCGCGGGCGCGAAGCCGTCGAACGCCTTGCCTGGCGCATCGACCTCGCTGTGGCTGTAGGCATAGGAGGCCGACAGGCCGAAATCGCCCAGACGCGCGCTGGCCGTAAGTTCGATCCCCTTGGCGACGATGCGGTTAACATTCTGGCGCTGGCGGGTGTTGGTGCCGATGGTGACATTGGCGATCGCATCGTCCAGCCGGTTGTAGAAGGCGGTCGCGCCCAGGGTCACGCCGGGCAGCGGGGTCAGGTCGAAGCCCGCCTCCACGCCCTTCAGGCGCTCGGGCTTCAGCGCCGCGTTCGCCTGCGTCGTGATCGGGAAGACCACGAATGGCCGGTACAGCTCGTTCAGCGTCGGCAGGCGAAAGCCGGTATAGCCCGCCCCGCGCAGCGCGAGCGCGCCGCTCAGGCGCAGGATCGCGCCCGCCCGCCCCGAAAACTGCCAGTCGGACCGGTTGGCGTAATCGGTCGCTGTCACTGCACCGGTGCTGGCGTTGGCCTGATGATAGAAGCCGTCGCTGATCGTCCAGTGATCCGCCCGCACGCCGCCGGTCAACACCAGGCCTTCTAGCGTCCAGTCGTCCTCGGCGAACAGGCCGGTCGTCACCTGCTGCCCACCGGCATGGCGGCGGAAGGTGACGGGATTGCTGGCGATATTGGCGTCATAGGCGTCCTCATACATGTCGCCCAGCGCGAAGCGCGTATCCGCGCCCAGCCGCAGTACATGATCCGACCCGACCGGCGGGCGGATCTCGATCTTGCCGCCAAGCCCCATGGACGGCGTGTTGCGCTGGTCGAGCGACTTGCGGAAGGTGGAGGCGGAGATCACGATATTGGAAAAGTTGCGCGCCTGGATATAGGCGAGCGCATCAACCTGCCAATCGCCGCGCGAGATGAAGCGAACACTGGCGTCCTGCCCTTCGTTCGCGGAGTCCGCGCCCTTGAACCGCAGCGTCCTGTCGTCCTGAAAGATCGTGGCGCGGAACTGCAATTCGGACGTCACGGAGAGCGGCGCGACCGCGCGTAAATTGGTGGACCAGCTATCATAGGCGGCGGGCACGGTCGCCGCGACGCGCTGCGACTTTGGCGTGGTCTGGAAGCCGTTCCCCCGGTCCCAGCGCCCCGACAGCGAAACATAGCCGCCGCCTAGGTCCGGCGTGACGCTGGCCGACATCTCGGCGGCGTCATGGCTGCCATAGAAGGCGCTGGCAGCGAAATCCGGCAACTGGTCGCGCGTGGCGCTGGCCAGCTCGATCGTGCCGGCGACAGCGCCCGCGCCGAACGCACCCGACCCGCCGCCGCGCGTCACCCGCACAACGGACAGACGGTCCGGAACCAGCGCGGAGAAAGGAATATAGCCAAAGAAGGGATCGGCCACGGGCACGCCGTCCAGCAACACCAGCGTCCGGCTGGATGCATTGCCACCCAGCGCCCGCAGGGTCGCGCCCTGGTTGGACGGGTTCGACGCCCGGCTGTCCGACCGACGAAACTGCTGGGAGCCGGCGACGTTGGCCAGCACATTCTCCAGCCGGCCCGACGCATTGTCGAGCAGCCGTTGCCGGTCGATCGCCACCGATCCATAGGCGGGCGTACCGGGTGGCAGGCCCAGCCCCTGTCCCGTTACGATGATCGAAGGTGCATCGGCGCCTGCATCATCGGGGGGCTGCGCCAGCACTCCGGATGGCACCAGCAGAAGTATCAGCAGCAGATAGTCTTTCATGATGCGTCCACGCCCTCTGGAGTTTGGAGCTTTCGTTGATTGGGCCATCGCGCGTCGCACGCATGTGCCGACGCCGCGGAAACCCGGGCTTAACAGAGCTGAGTTAGATCACAGCATGCGCCGGCATGAGATGAGCAGGATATCACTCAACATTGCCCGAGCAAGTCGCAGATGCAGATCAAATCTACGTAATGATTCTCATTTATCTGTTTCGCGCAAATAACCGAAAAACCTTGCGGTAAGGCTAATGCGCAACCAACTAACACGTCATGGAGAGTTAAAATATGGTCTTAACGCCCTGCACTTCGATATTATACTTACGCATCTTACGATAAAGCGTCGGCCGGCCGACCCCCAATTGACGAGCCGTAGCGGCAATATTTCCCGCACATTGATGGAGCGCCATTAATACCGCATCCCGCTCCGTTCGTTCGAGCGAAGCCACCTCGCGCCCCACATTCGAACGAGTTTGCCTCATCTCCTCTGGAAGATGCCTTGGCGCGATCAGCGCGCTCCCGGCAGCGAGCGCGATGGCCCGACGAAGAATGAGGCTCAGTTGGCGGATGTTCCCGGGCCATGCGAAGGACCGCAGACATTCCAGTGCGTCATCCGAGAGGGAAAGTGTCAAACGATCGCCGATTTCGCGATCGACGATTTGTCCTATGAGTTCCGACAAATCCGCTCGCTCGCGTAAGGGGGGCAAGGTGACGCAGAGTCCATCAATGCGGTAGTAAAGGTCTTCCCGAAATTCGCCCGTGGCGACGAGCGCCTTGAGGTCACGATGGGTCGCACAGACCAGAGAGATATCGATCGGCCTGTCCTTCGATCCGCCCACCGGCATGACGGCCCGCTCCTGCAGAACCCGCAGAAGACGAGCCTGTAGCGAGAGCGGCATGTCCCCGATCTCATCCAGGAAGAGTGTTCCACCATGGGCCTGCTCAAATTTACCCGGAGCGCCTCCCCGGCGAGCGCCGGTAAACGCCCCTTCCACATATCCGAACAATTCGGCCTCGATCAGTCCGTCGGGAATGGACGCACAATTTACCGGCACGAACGGCCCGTTTCGCCGCGGCCCTGAGGCGTGCAGCTCCCGCGCAAGAACCTCCTTTCCAGTTCCCGTCTCGCCGGTTAGGAGAACAGGAATATCACGAGCGAACGCCAGCTTCGCGTCGCCAATGGTGTCCAGCAGGGCGGGATCGGAACAGAACATGTCAGAAGAGGCATGAGACGAACGCTTGCCCGAGGGCGGCGGCAAGAGCGCCTTACCAACCCGCATAACGTCATCTGCATGGCGGGCGAGACTGAGGTGGACGCGGATGCCGGCCGGCGTGTCTGTCACGATCGGTTCGGCATTGCGGCCGCTAAGCTCGTCAACCGCACGCGCAAAAGGCAGGTCGAACATGTGATCGAACTCTGTCGCCGAACGCGTATGCCCAAGCAGCTTGCGCGCGATCTGGTTCCCACCGAGCAATTGCCCATGTTCCGAGAAAGCGAGAACGGCAGCCAAGGGCGTGCGAAGCAGGTCAGGGTGATAATGTAACGAGACGTGCAGAGCGCCCGGAAGGTCAAGCAGCATATGATTTTCTATGGCTCGGGCGGCAACCCGCAACGCCTCGCAAACTGATGACAGATCCCTGCCGCTGCGGCAGGTGGCATTCAAGACGCCGATCAGGTCCCCGTTAACGTCGAACAGAGGAACGGCCGCGCAAGAATAGCCATGAATCTCGTCAAGGAAATGCTCGTTGGCGTGGACAATAAAGGGTTTCTGTTCCACGAGCGCGCATCCCGGCGCTCCGGTGCCGATCGCACTTTCGCTGAGGGAAACCCCGTTCCGGAAAAGACTCTCCAGTTCGCGGCACGGCCCTTCGGCGTCGCCGATCGAGCAAATGACAAATCCGCTGACGTCAAGGCAGGCCAGCACCCAATCCTGCGTGTGAAACGCTTTGTAAAGCCGTGTCATCTCCGGCATCGCATAGCGAATGAGCCGTTCACCCCTTTCTGTGGCGATCCGGCGTTCGCCAGGCGCCGCCATGTCGAACAACCTCTTGTCGGACGCGCTCAAACCCAGGCGTCTTGATCGCTCCCAGGAACGCGTGATCGGCTCGGGCACCCACTGCGACACGATACTCTCGCCCGAGAAGAAAAGATCTCGTGCCCTCCTTGTCTGGCGGACCTGTTCCAGATTCATGGATTGCCTCTCGTACCGTTGTCTTTCCGAACGGTGGGGTGCCCGGCGCCTGGACCGGACGGCGCTGATCCCTCTCTCCATTCGAACATCTTTATCGCCCGTCATGCTAGCTTGTTCGACGGACGCGAACAACCATCTCTCCTTCTCTGGAAGATCCGATCGTGCCGAAACAGATCGATGCCTGGCGATCACAAAAATGGTCGGCCAGGCGACACATGCGCCTGGCCGACCATAGTGGCTCAAGGGGAGAGGAATACTCAAGCCACCAAGCCCAGTTCAGCTTCCATCGTCTTGCGCATCTCGAACTTCTGCGCCTTGCCCGTGACCGTCATAGCGAAGCCCTCGACGATGCGGACATAGCGGGGAACCTTGTAGTGGGCGATCTTACCCCGGCAGTGGGCAATCACATCGTCGGCGCTCAGCCGATGGCCGGCTCGCGCTATGACCCATGCGCAGACTTCCTCACCAAATTTAGCGTCGCTGACGCCAAAGACCTGCACATCGACGATCAACGGGTGGCCAAGCAGGAATTCCTCGAGCTCGCGCGGATAGATATTCTCGCCGCCCCGGATGATCATGTCCTTGATGCGGCCGGTAATGCGAACATAGCCCCGCTCATCCATCACCGCGAGATCGCCCGAGTGCATCCATCCTTCCGCGTCGATGGCATCGTCGGTCTTTTCCGGATCGTTCCAATATCCCTGCATCACCGCATATCCGCGCGAGCAATATTCGCCCTGTTGGTTCACCTGCAATGTCTCGCCGTTCAACCCTACGATCTTTGCTTCGGCATGAGGGTGGACGCGGCCCACCGTCGCCACTCGCTCTGCGACGGGATCGTCTATCGACGTCTGCGTCGTCAGGGGACTGGTTTCGGTCATGCCATAGCCGATAGTCACCTCGCGCATGTTCAACCGATCCATGATCTGCTCCATCATGGCCGCCGGGCAAGGGGCGCCCGCCATGATCCCGGTGCGCAAGGACGAGACGTCGAACTGATCGAGGTCCGGATGGTTGAGGATCGTGATCAGCATGGTCGGCACTCCGTAAAGCGCCGTACAACGTTCATCTCGCACCGCCTCAAGTGTCATCCGCGCATCATAAGCCTCTCCGGGGTAGATCATCGCAGCCCCGCTCGTCACGGATGCAAGATTACCCAGGACCATGCCGAAGCAATGATAGAGCGGAACCGGAATGCAGATGCGGTCCTTGACGGTGAGATTGATGGTTTGTCCCGAAAAATAACCATTGTTGAGAATGTTGCGATGCGTAAGCGTTGCCCCCTTTGGAAAACCCGTCGTGCCGCTGGTGAATTGTATGTTGATGGCATCGTCCGGTCGCAGACTTTCCGATGCCGCGCCCAGCAGCAGGGGATCCGCCGACACGCGCAGTTGCTCCCAAGGAATGAAACCGTCATGTGCCTGCTCACCAAGCGAAATCACCAGGCGAAGGTCAGGTAAACTACGCGTCCCGATCTCGCGTAGCATGGCGATGTAGTTACTGCTTTTGAAGGCAGATGCCGTCACCAGCACGCTGCAGCCGACCTTTGCGAGCGCATACTCGATTTCGCTGACACGATAGGCAGGATTGATGTTTACCAGGATCGCGCCGATCTTGGCGGTCGCGAATTGAATCACGGTCCATTCGGCGCAATTGGGCGCCCAGATGCCGACCCGATCGCCGCGACGCACCCCATGATCGAGCAGTCCGCACGCGACCCGTTCCGCTTCGCGGTTCAGTTCCTGCCAGCTCCAGCATATATTCTGATGCCGGGAAACCAATGCCAGTTCACTCCCCCAGCGCCGGGCAGCCACCGATAGGGCTTCTCCCAGCGTCATCTCCAGCAGCGGAACATCAGCCGCGCCTTTCGCAATTGAGAGCACGGTCACCTCTTGATGTTGATCACTTGGAGCTGCGTATATTCGGCGAGGCCCTCGACGGACTGCTCGACACCCAGGCCGGAATTTTTGAAGCCGGCCATGGGGATGTGCGGGCCGATCGCGATATGCTGGTTGACCCACATCTGACCGCTTTCGATACGCTCGGCGATCGCCGCGGCGCGCTCGACATCTTTCGACCAGATGGATCCACCCAGGCCGTATTCGGAGGAATTGACGCAGCGTACCACGTCGTCCACATCCGAGAAGGCGATGACCGGCAATATGGGTCCGAATTGCTCTTCATCCACGATCGTATGGCCGTCGCTGATATCCCGGACGATGGTCGGTTGGATGAAATAGCCGGCTCGCTCCATGGCTTCGCCACCGGCGATGATCTTGCCGTCGCGCCGGGCCGCCTCCAGGAATCCCTTCACCTTTTCAAATTGCGCGCGGTTCTGGATCGGACCGATATTCGTTCCCTGCTTCAGTCCGTCATCGACGACGGCTTCCTGCGCCAGCCTTGCCAATTCGTCGCACATCGCCTCGTAGATCGATTCATGCACATAGGCCCGCTTCACCGCCAGGCAGACCTGTCCGCAGTTGAGGAACGCGCCGTTGAAGATCGCCAGCGCCGTCTCACGCACATCGACATCCTCCAGCACGATGGCCGGATCGTTGCCGCCCAGCTCGAGCGTGACGCGCTTGAGCGTATCAGCGCTGCTCGCCGCGATCCGCTTGCCGGTGGCGGTCGAACCCGTGAAGCCAATTTTGGCGACATCCGGATGGGCGGTGAGATGCGGCCCCAGGTCATTATCGTCGGTGATGATGTTGACCACGCCCGCCGGGAAGATGTCTCGGCACAGCGCGCCTAATGCAAGGGCGGTGACGGGCGTGGTAGGGGCCGGCTTCAAGATGATGCTGTTTCCCGCCAGCACGGCGGGACCGATCTTCCAGCAGGCGACGAGCAGCGGGAAGTTCCATGCGATGATCCCGACGACCACGCCTAGCGGCCGATGCTTGACGACGATATGGGCCTGCTCATCGTCCTGTATGACCCGGTCGGGAAGCTCGAGAGTGGCGTAGTGCCGGAGATATCCTTCCGTCCACGCAACTTCCCCCTGGGCCTCGGCAAAGGGCTTGCCCTGTTCTTGCACCAGCAGGCGCGCGAGATTGTCGCCATCGGCCGCGATGGCATCGGCAAGCTCGATGAGCTTGGCCTGGCGCTGCGCGAAGGGCGTCTCGGCCCAGCCGGGATAGGCTGCCTTGGCGGCTTTGATGGCTTCGTCGGCCTGAGCCGCTGAAGCGCGCGGCACGGTCACGAACGCTTCGCCGAGTGCGGGGTTGATGACCTCGAGCGTGCCATCGCCCTCCACGAGTTGGCCCCCAATCAGCAACTTATAATCAGACATGCTTGTCTCCAGCCACATACGTGGGAAAATCGAATATGCAGGGCATCCAGAGCGCCCCATGGTCGCCGGTCTTCAGTCCTGACCGGCGCAAGCGTTTGTCGCCGCCTTTTCACAAAGGATCGGATGACCGGCGGCGGGCGCCGAAACCGCCGGTCATCCTCTCTAAGCGAGCCTATTTTTTCGGTTTTGCGCTCGCGGCAGGTTGTCCGCGCACAGAATCTGCAGTGCCTTGAATGAACGCCTTGAGCTTCTTGACGTCCTCTGCGGTAAGCTTGCCCTTGAAATCGGGCATACCCTGCTCGGCCATCGCACCTTCGAAAACGAACGCTTCAAGATTGGCGATCGCCTCGCGGGGCGCATAACCCAGGTTGGGCAAATTGCCTCCCTTGTCGACGCCAGGAACGCCATGGCAGAACAGACAGTTGCTGACGTAGAGTGCGCCTCCAGGAGCGACGTCCTTCTTGTCATAGGGCACGCCCGAGAGCAGTTCCCCCTGCTCATATTTTCCGAACTGCGGCAACGGCGCCTTGCCGCCGATGACGAAGGTGTAGACCGTACCAGGCGAACTGCGGTCGGTAGCGCGCTGGGACTCACCGAAAACACCGCCCCAACCCACCGCAATCGAGACATACTGCTTGCCATCGATCTGGTAGGTGATCGGAGCCGCGATGACGCCACTGCCTACCGGCGACTCCCACATTTTATGGCCGTTGCGCGCATCATAGGCTACGAAATGCCCATCTGCGGTTCCTTGGAACACCAGATTCCCCGCTGTGGTCAGCGTGCCACCATTCCACGGCGAAACTTGTTCCTGACTCCAGACTTGCTTCTGGCGCACCGGGTCCCATGCGATCAGGCGACCGAAGGGTTTGGCCTTCGTCGCCGCGCCTCCCAGCAAACTGCCTGTGTTCCAACCGATGCCGCTCATGGGCTGGCCTGGAATGTTGGAGCGATATTTCCATTTCGGATCGTCCGCCAGCGAAAGCGGCACATGCTGCGCGGGAATGAACGCCAGCCCCAAAGCCGGATTGAACGACATGGAATGCCAGTTGTGCCCGCCAAAAGGACCGGGAATGATCTCATAGGGCGTGGCCGAGCGGACGCCGGGCAATTCGATAGGCCTGCCCGCCTTGTCATAGCCCGAGGCCCAGTTCACCGGCACGAAATTCTTCGCGGAGATGAATTTGCCGTTTGTCCGATCGATGACGAAGAAGAAGCCGTTCTTGGGCGCATGCAGGATCACTTTGCGCGGCGCGCCGTCGACCGTCATGTCGGCCAGGATCATATCCTGCGTCGACGTGTAATCCCAGTTGTCCCCCGGCGTCTCCTGATAGTGCCAGACATATTCGCCGGTATCAGGATTGAGCGCGACGATCGATCCGAGATAGAGATTGTCGCCGCCCTTGGGACTGCGGCGATTGCGCGACCAAGGCGCCCCGTTTCCGACGCCGATATACATGAGATTGAGCTGCGGATCGAACGCCATGCTGTTCCAGACGGTGCCGCCACCGCCCGCCTCCCAATAGCGTCCGCTGGGGTCCCAGGTCTTGGCGGCGGCTTCCATCGCCTTGTTCTCAAACGGCTTCGATGGATCTCCCGGGACCGTGAACCAGCGCCAGAGCTTCTTGCCCGACGACGCATCATAGGCGGTGATATAGCCACGCAACCCCAGCTCCGCGCCACCGTTACCAATGATGACCTTGCCCTTGTACACACGCGGCGCGCCGGTGATGGTGGCTGGCGAGTCCGGCGATAGTCTGGTGTCCTCTTCCCACAATTTGGCGCCGGACGCCGCATCAAGCGCGATGAGACGACCATCGAAGGCTCCGACGAAGACTTTTCCCTCATAGACGGCCACGCCCCGGTTCACGACGTCACAGCACCCCTTGCCGCCCGCGCTGCGCGGCACTTGCGGATCGAACGTCCACAACTGCTTCCCCGTCCGTACATTGATTGCATGCACGACGCTCCAGGATGCTGTCACGTACATGATCCCGTCCACAACAAGCGGCGTTGCCTCTACGCCGCGGGTCGAGCCCAGATCATAGGTCCAGGCCAAACCCAGTCGGGCGACATTGTCAGTGGATATCTGGGACAGCTTGCTGAAGCGCGTTTCCGAATAGTCGAGGCCGTAGCTGGGCCATTCCTCGGAAGTCGCAGCGTTCTTGACAATAAAGTCACCGTTAATTTTCCCGGCGATTTTCGAGGTATCGACGGGTGCCCGGTTGCTCGCTTCGTTCGACCGCGAGCAACCACTCAGTGTCGTACCCAGCAAGAGGAAGCCCGCCCCCACAAGGGCCATTCGCCCCGGCTTTCCCCGCCCGAAAAAGATGATCGACATGTCTTTGTTCTTTCTCTCAAATACTTAGAAGACCTTCAGAAGACGCAAATTGAGGCGGTTCGATTCCCGAAATCCGCTCCTCACCGAAATGTCGCGGCCGTAGGTGGCGAGCAATTGCACGGTCTTCGCCGGAAACCAGGCCATTCCGACATTGCCCTTCCAATTGCTCGCTTGATCCTGCTGCCTGATGCCATCGATCCTCGTCTCGCCACCCGTGACGAACGAGCCGCCGACGCGGAAATCGAGGTTCGGCTTGAGCTGATAACGGGCGAAAGCCTGGAACTGCCCGCTTGCGGATTGCGTCAGACGCGCGGAAGACGAGCCGAAGTCGTTATTCTTGCCATAGAAGGTCACGTCGCCGACGAGGTCGATCGAGATCTTGGGCGTGACCCCCTTAACGAAGCCGCCCTGGAGCACGAACTTCCAACGGTTCTCGCCCAGGTTCAGGGGGCGGGTGCGATCATATGATCCTGTCGGCACATAGACGAATGGCGTGATACCGAAATAGGTATTGCTCTTGGGCTTGTTCACCAGCCAAACGGTGGCTGCGAGGATAAGATCGCCGGCCGCGCCGCCGCTTTTACCCAAAGCGTGCGTATCGCCCTTCCCTTCCAGCTGACCGAGCGGAAGCAGAAACTGCGGGTCGACCGTCAGGCCGGCAATGTCCATATAGTGAACTCCGCGCAGAATGAATACGGTCGAGTCCAATCCGGGATCACCCGGCTGCTTGTCGCCCTTGGCATAGATGGCGTCGCGCTCGGCAAATTGCGCATAGACAATGGCCAGATTGGATCCCGGCGGCAGTGCGACATAGTCGCCGGCATCAACGTCGGTCGCCCATGCCGCCGTGCTGGCCATCGGCGTACACAACGCAACGCCTCCCCACAGGGCCGCCTTCAAAAGCGAACCTTTATTGAGATTACCCATTATCCTCTCCCTCCATTATATCATAGTTGGTAACCCCTAAGCACAAAGCGTGCCAAATCGGAGATTGTCCAATCTGCTGGAAAATGACCACGGTTGGGGGAACGCGTCTCAGCTAACTGTAACGAAATAGAACAGGTGTATTCGGACACCCGTATCGTCAGGTTTCACCTTGGCAGATGGATCAAACCGAGAGCTTCGGCATCCAGGCCGATCAAAACAGGATTGCTATCTCTCCTGTCATATTTGCGAGGAGCCATCCGCCGATATTCCGCCCGACAAGCAGCACGTCGGACGCGAGCCAAGGCAATTTCGGACTGGCGTGAGCAAATCTTGTTGTTCGGCCAGAGGCTTTCGCAATGGAGATCACGACCACCCACGCGTAGGCCGTTTCTCGACCCCTTGCCGCAGGTCGAGGAACGGACCTATGGATCAGCAAAATGCGCGGACCATTGCGCTCGTGATGGACCTGGACCCACGGACGTGATTATCGATACCTTTTCGTTCGGCATCATCAGCGAAGGCGACGTCGAGCGTTCCCATGGCCACGTTATGGCTTGTCCTACTCGTCGTATCTTCCGTGAGGGTGATGTTCACCGATGGAAATAGAGCTTTAAACTGACGCAGCACATCACCAAACAACCCGCCGGTGCGCGATGATGTAACTCCGATGCGGACTTGCCCCGCCTCCCCACTGTCGACAGCAACTGCGTAACGAGCGGCGAGATCTAATTGCTGGGCGCCGGCCATTGCCCGTTCCAAGAAGGCAGCGCCTGCCGTTGTGGGCGAAACACCAATTCGACTTCGCTTGAACAGGGGAACGCCTAATCGGTGCTCAAGATGCTGAATGCGTCGGCTGAGTGACGATTGGGACAATGCCAGCATCTCTCTCGCTCATCGAAACTGCCAGTTTCCGCCGCCGCGATCGCGCAGCGCAGATTTCGCAGATCCAAGATCATATTCGGCAAACATCACTCCCCCATGCCAATATCCGCTTCGGACGGCCGCGTTTTGTGCCGGAGTTTGGCGTTGCCAACACCGTCTCGGTAGTCCCGCGTCCTGAAAACTCCGTCGCCGATAGGGGAACACTGATGACAGCAGCTGCGCACGCTGAGGAAGCACCTAACTCCACCGATGGCGATTGATGTCGGCGGCAGCGCTCCTGATTATGCAACACAGATGCACGTTCGCCGATGCTACCGGATCGTGATCGGCAGTGCCACATGCAGATAAATTTGCGTTCCGGTCCCAGCAATTCCTACGCAACCGCCTCGGTCCGTCGCGCATCGAAAGGAACGACGATGAAAGCGGCTGTCTACGATCATAACGGTCCACCGGAAGTCCTTCGCTACACGGACGTGCCCGACCCCAAAATTCGTTCGCGGGATGTCCTGATCCAGGTCGAGGCGATATCCGTTGAGGGCGGAGACCTGATCAACCGTCGCAGTTCGCCGCCGGGGCACCCCGCATATGTCGTCGGCTATGCCGCAGCGGGCACGGTGGTGGCGATCGGTGACGCGGTCACGGACCGCAAGCCCGGCGACCGAGTTACCTCATGGGGCTTGGATGGATCCCACGCCCAACTCCGCGCAGTTCCGACAGATCAGACTTGGCTGCTGCCCGCAGGCGCAGGCGTAGCAGAAGCCGCGGCGATCCCGATCGGCTTCGGAACTGCCCATCATTGCCTGTTCGCGAGAGGGCGGCTCTCAAGCGGAAGCTCCGTCCTCATCCAAGGTGCAGCGGGGGGTGTCGGGGTCGCGGCAGTACAGCTCGCCCGCCAGGCCGGCGCGACCGTAATCGCCGTCGCTAGCGGTGAGGATCGCGTCCGCAGCGTCATCGAGCTCGGTGCATCGCGTGTAATCGACCATAACGTCGAATCGGTCGTGGACGTGGTCCGTGACCTCACCGGCGGCCGAGGCGTTGACCTCATCGTCGATCCGGTAGGTTCCACCTTGGCGACATCCCTCGCCGCGCTCCGCGACGAAGGAGTCTTGGTGTCCGTGGGCAATGCCGGCGGCGGGGCTCTGACAGTGGATTTTTGGCCAGCGGTGCAGCGAAATCAAACGGTCATCGGCGTATTCATGGGAACCGTCCTGTCACGTGCAGCGGTGCGCCAAACCATCGACATGATGCTCGCCGACGTTGCGAAAGGCAGTCTCACCGTGCCAATCGACAGAAGGTTTCCGCTCGCCGAGGCAGGGGCCGCCCATCGGTATGCCGAGGACAACAAGGTCCTCGGCCGTATCGTGCTGATCCCCTGACGCCGATTTCGCGCCCAACCGCTACCGAGCGCCCGCTGTCAGGCGATCGCGCCCGCGTCGGCGGTCAAGGTGGCGCCTGTAATTACACTCGCCGCGGGACTTGATAGAAACACGACCGCATTCGCGATTTCACTCGGCTTGGCGAAGCGGCCCAGAGACGTCAAACTCCGTTGGAAATCTGCCGCCGGGCCGTCTGCGGGGTTCGCGTCAGTATCCACAGATCCGGGCTGCACGAGGTTCACGGTGATGCCCTGCGGCCCGAGTTCACGTGACAACCCGCGAGTGAAGGACGTAAGCGCGGCCTTGGACATCGCATAGGCCGTTACGCCCGGAAATGGGACGCGTTCGCCGAGCCCCGACCCAATCGAGATTATGCGCCCCCCAGCGGAGAGATGCGGAATGGCGGCCTTCGCGAATAGCACTGGTGCTCGCACGTTGACGTCCATCAGCTTCTGATACTCGGCCACATCGAGGTCGGCGATCAGACCGGAATGGCCGATCGCCGCGCTATTGACGAGAATATCAAGACCACCGAGCGCCGAGACGGCCTCGCTCACGGCGCGCGTGATCGCATCCGGGTCTGCGCTATCGGCCTGTATCGTTCGCGTCTGCCGCCACAGATCAATCTGAGGCCGACACTAATTGAGATGGGGGCTGGCCTCAGAAACCTGACGACTGCGGTCCGCAGGCTCATCGGAGGTCAGCCCTTGTTGTTGCAGTGGCGATGAGTCATGAAAGTCATGCATCAGCGTGTAGGTCCGGTCCCTTGCGGGATCGGCACGGGCACACCGAATTTTCGACTAGTCGAGGCGAATTACATACCCCTATTAACGGCTCCACTCCCACCGTGTCTTGTTGCAACATATTGATTAGTATGCCGATTTTCGAGAACGCCGATAGGTCCACAACCACCGCTTGCTCGCGCTCCACGCCGGGCCTCGGCGGGGGAGGTGCAAACCCGCTTCCGATGCCGCCGCTGTTGGACGCACGGCCTGGCCGCTCATTCGCGCTACGGGTCCAGTCCGGAACGACTTCATTTTATCCAGGCCGGCCGAGTGACACGCTCGGGTATAATGGCAGCTATCTCGGACCGACGATCAGGGTGCGCCGTGGCGACGACGTGGCGGCTGTCGTGACCAACGGGCTCAACGCGGACACGACTGTGCATTGGCACGGGCTTCTGATCCCCGGAGAGCTGGATGGCGGCCCCCATCAGATCATCGCGCCGGGCGCGACCTGGCGGCCCACGCTCCCGATCCGGCAGCCCGCAGCGACCCTCCTTTATCACTCACACGTCCATGGGTTGACGGCCGAGCAAGTCTATTCGGGCCTGGCTGGGGCGTTGCTGGTAACCGACGACGAAGAGCAGGGCCTGGGGCTCCCGTCAGAATATGGCGTGGACGATCTGCCCCTGCTCATCCAGGATCGCCAGTTCGAAAATGGTCGCCTTGTCATGCCAGGCGGCATGATGGTCGCCATGCAGGGCCGGCGCGGCGACACGATCCTTGTGAACGGCGCGGTGAATCCGCTGGCGGCGGTGCCAAATCGGTTGGTTCGCCTGCGGCTCGTCAACGCATCGAACGCGCGGATTTATGAGCTGTCGTTTTCCGATCGGCGGAGCTTTCACTGGATCGGAACCGAAGGGGGGCTGCTCGAACACGCAGTGGCATTGGAAGCCATAACCTTGGCGCCGGGCCAACGTGCCGAGCTTCTCGTGGACTTCACGGACGGTAGGTCCGCCTCGCTGGTGACGGCGGCTGATACCAACAGCTCGATGATGGGCGGCATGGGTATGATGGGGCGTGGCGCCCGAAGGACCGATGCCGCGGCACCAGCGACCGTGCTGCGGTTTGAACCACGGCCGTTGGGACAGGCTCGTGCCAGCGGCGTCGTGCCGACCCTTCTGGCATCACGAACTGGGCCCGACGCCAGCAAGGCGGTGCGCCGTCGCCGTCTGAGCCTCAACATGGGCATGGGCGGCATGATGGGCTCAGGAAGCGGCGGTGGCGGCCTTACGATCAATGGCAAGCCATTCGACATGAATCGCATCGATGAGACGGTGAAGCTAGGCTCCACCGAAATATGGGAGGTGTCTGGCGAAATGATGCGCCACCCGATCCATATTCACGGCGTCCACTTTGATGTTCTCACCCGCGGTGGCGGGCAGCCCGATGTTCTCGACCAGGGGCCGCGCGACACGGTCCTCGTCAAGGAACCGGTGGAGCTTCTCATCCGATTTGATCAGCCGGCCAAGAGCGCTCCCTTCATGTATCACTGCCATATCCTTGAACATGAGGATAATGGAATGATGGGCCAGTTCAGTGTTGCGTAGGCGTAGGCTCCCACTTCTGGAGAGTTTATGCAGCGCCTACCGTCCAACAGGAGAGCAAGGTTGCCAAAAAGAGCTTTCGCCACATTTCTGCTCGCGGCAACGATGCTGACCGGCGGCACCTCGCTAGCTGCACAGGATAATCTGGTTTATCCCGTAATACCGGGATTTGGGTCGTGCGGCTGAGCGGAACAGGAAAGTGTCATAAGGCACTGTTTGGCTCGATACAGCGATAGATGGTGGCCGGGTGAACGTTGAAGGTCCTTGCGACGGCGCTAATGGACTTACCCTCGAGAACGAGTTGGCGAGCGAGCTCCGCCTGATCTGGGCGCATTTTCTTTGGGCGTCCGAAGCTCACACCGCGCGCCATCGCCGCCTTTCGCCCCTCCTCGGTTCGGCTCAATATGAGAGTCCGCTCGAACTGGGCGATCCCAGCGAATACGGTCATGATCATCACGCCAGACGGGGACGTGGTATCGGCCCAAGGTTCATCAAGCGATTGTAATCCTGCCTGCTTTTCCTTGATGCGTTCCGCGATGTGCAGGAGTTCGATGGTGGATCGCGCCAAACGATCGAGGCGGGCGACGACGAGAACATCGTCTTTGCGCAGGTGACCCATCAGCTTTTCAAGCTCGGGCCGGCCACGAGCGGCCCCCGATATTTTCTCTTCGAACATCATTTCACAGCCCGCCTCCGAGAGCCGACCGCGCTGGATTTCCAAGTTCTGATCCTCGGTGGAAACGCGCGCGTAGCCGAGCTTCATGCGACTGCTCCAGATATTGTGCGAAAGTTACTGCAAAACAATTTTGTTTCGCACATATGTTTTGCGAAGAAATTCGCCTTGTTTATCGGCATGGGCCGTCCCCTTCGCAAAAGTTGAAAGTTTCGCACGGTATGCCCACCCGTCACCTCACTGACGCCCAGCGTCAGGGCTTTGCCCGCTTTGATGGCGAACCGTCGGCCGATCAACTCGCGCGATATTTCCATCTGGACCAAACTGATCGCGACCTCATTGGAACTCTGCGCGGCGACCACAATCGGCTCGGCTTTGCCGTGATGCTGACGAGCGCCCGGTTTCTGGGCGCATTTCCAGTCTCGCCCGCCGAGATCCCAGCGTCGGTCCTGGCGGCCGTGATCGAACAACTCGCTCTTGAACCCGGCACGGACGTGGACGCCTATTTTGCGGGAAGCCGACGCATCCGGCACCTCGCGCTCATCCGGACGCACTGCGGCTTCACGGACTTTGGCGACAACGCGGTGGCACGTTTCCGGCTGACCCGATGGCTCTACGCCCTTTGCTGGAGCGGCGACGATCGGCCCGGCCCCCTGATTGATCGAGCTGCGGCCTGGCTGATCGCCAACAAGGTGCTGCTGCCGGGCGTCACGGTCGTCGAGCGCCTGGTTGGCAGGATCCGCGATCGTGCGCGGACCAGGCTTTGGCGCCATCTGGTCGCCAGCTTGAGCGATGACCAGCGCGTGCGCATCGCCGCGCTGTTTGACGATGGCGACACATCCACGTTCGCCGCCCTGGACGCGCTCCGGACCGTTCCCTCCAAGCGCATGCCGACCGAACTCTTCCGACACCTTGATCGGCTCGATGCGGTCCGGGCGTTCAATCTGCGGCCGGCGCCACCGCGGGGCGTTCCGCGCGGGTAGCGCGCGTCGGCAAGCCCTCGGCCATCGCCGCCCTTCAGGAGCCTCGTCGAACCGCGACCGTAGCCGCGCTCTTCCATACGCTCGAAGCGGCGGCCCAGGACGACGCCGCCGAGCTGGCCGAGGCTCTGCTCGCCGACTTGGTGAAAGGGGCTGAAGCCGCCGACAAACAGGCCCGCCTGCGCAGTCTGCGCGATCTCGATGGCGCCGCGATGCTGCTCCACGCAATGGGTCTGTTGGTTTTGACCGACGACGCCCTGCCCCTCAATGAATGGCGAGATGTGCTCTTCGAGCGGTTGCCCCGTCCCGACATCGAGGCCGCCATGTCCAAGGTGGAGGCGATCGCCAAGCCCGCGGAGACCAAGCCCTATGATCAACTGCGAACAAAATGGCGGAGCGCCCGGCGATTGTTCTTTGAAATCGCTACCCGCATCGAGACCGACGCTGCCCCAGGTGGCAAAAACGTCAAGGCCGCGATCAGCTACCTCAAGGGCGTGGACGACTGGTCCTCTCTCGTCAAGATGCGCGGCGCACCGATCGCTGCGGTCTCGAAGGCGTGGAGGCAACATGTCCTGGATGACGATGGCAGGATGCGCGACCCGAAGGCCTATGTCTTCGCGATCATCGATGCGTGGCGTCTGGCGATCAAGCGTCGCGATGTGTTCGCCAAGCCCGGCATCCGATACGGGGATCCCCGGCGCGGGATGCTCGAGGGCGAGTCCTGGCACAATTCCAGGTTGATGGTAGCACGCGCCCTGGGCCGATCTCTGGAAGCCGACATTGAGATTGACGGTCTCTCCCGCCTTCTCGACGAGGCATATCGACATGTCGTTGCGCGCGCCGGCGACAATCCGGACCTGCGTTTTGAGACGGTCGCCGACAAGATGGGGATTGTGGTCACGCCCCTCGACAAGCTTGATGAACCCGAGAGCCTTCGAGCACTTCGCGCCGCCGTCCAAACGCGCATGCCGAAGGCCGGAATGCCCGACATCTTTCTTGAAGTCATGGCGCGAACCGGATTTGCCAAGTCCTTTACGCATCTGAGCGAGCGTCAGGCCACCGTCGAGCACTTCGAGATAAGCCTGTGCGCGACCCTGGTCGGCGGCGCCTGCAACATCGGTCTTGAGCCGATCGTGCGCCCGGAATTTGCGGCTCTGCGTCGCGACCGTCTTTCTTGGGTCGGTCAGAATTTCATTCGGCCCGAGACCATCGCCGCGGCCAACGCCGCGATCGTTTCCGCTCACAGTCGTCTGGATATCGTCCAACATTGGGGCGCAGGCGAGGTGGCCAGCGCCGACGGCATGCGTTTTGTCGCTCCGTCGAGCGCCATACACGCCGGGCCCAACCCCAAATATTACGGCCAGGAGCGCGGCGTCACTTGGTACAACATGATTTCCAATCAGTTCAGCGGTCTGACCGGAGCGGTCATCCCCGGCACGTTGCGCGACAGCCTGGTCGTCCTGGCTCTCCTGCTGGAGCAGGAAACCGAGCTCGATCCTCTGGAGATCATGACCGACACCGCCGCCTATTCCGACGCCATTTTCGGTCTGTTCTGGCTCTTGGGCTACCGGTTCAGCCCCCGTCTGGCGGACATCGGCGACGCCAAACTCTGGCGTATCGACCGCCAGGCGAGCTATGGGCCGTTCGATCAGACCGCCTGGGGCAGGGTTAAAATCAATCTGATCCGGGAAAACTGGTCCGACCTTATCCGCTTGGCCGGATCGCTCAAGCTCGGCCACCTCAAGGCCGCAGGCGTCATGCGAATGCTGCAGGTCAAAGACCGCCCAACAACGCTGGCCAAGGCCCTGTCTGAACTCGGCCGCATCATCAAGACGCTGCATATCCTGCGATACATCGATGACCGGCCGTTCCGGCGACGAATATTGTTTCAGCTCAACCGGCAGGAATTGCGCCACAAGCTCGGTCGGCGCGTCCATCACGGCGATCGGGGCGAAATCAGAAGCCCTCTGCGTCAGGGCCAAGAGGAGCAGCTTGGGGTCCTCGGTCTGGCCCTCAACTCCATCGTCCACTGGAACGCTGTCTACATGCAGGAAACCGTGCGCCAACTCAGCGAGGCCGGGACGCCGCCGCTGCCCGCCGATATCGCTCGGCTCTCGCCGATATCTTGGCGTCACATCAATTTCCTCGGCCGCTACGACTTCTCCGTGCCTGACGCCGTCGCAAACGGCGGCCTCAGACCGCTACGCCAACCTAATTCCGAATGGGACTTTTGAAAGGAAATAATGCCCCTTACGACACTTTCCTGTTCCGCTCAGCCGCACGACCCTCTATAGGCTGTACCGCCCTAAAAACGTACCTATCGTGACCGAGGACAACGGAA
>NZ_LSIA01000124.1:0-2277 GCF_001556015.1 Novosphingobium sp. CCH12-A3
TAAAAATTGGCGTCGGAAGTCAGATTGGGGCTGGACTGTCAGGATATATCGCCGAGATGTCGAGCGCCATGCTTGGGGCAGAGCTGGGGTTGCCGGTCGCGCACCTCGATCATCACGCGAGCTATATCGATCATTGGTTGACCCTGCTCCGGGATGACGACCGCGCGATCCTGACGGCTGCTGCCAGGGCCGAGGAGGCGTCGAGCCTGCTGCTCCGCCTTGGTGGGCGTACCAGCGGGGAAGATGCGCACAGGGCCGACGAACAACATCACGAGGCCAGCGGGGCAAACGGTCTCGCAGCATGAGCGCGCAGGATGAGGGCCGCGCCCACGACCCCGCCCAGGCGGCGCGCTGCCACGGCCTTGTGCTCAATGTTCCCGCATTCTTCGCTGACCCTGATTTCCGCGAATGGCTGGTCGGCGAGACGACCAAGTTCACCTGGCATCGCGGCGGCGCAGTCGACGAATGGTCGGATGTTGTCATGCTCGTCGATCCCGGCCTTGAGGGCGATGGGAGCGATTCCGATATGCCCGAGCTCTTCTGGACACAGATCGTCGAACTGTGCCGCGTACATCTTGGTCCGGCTCCTGGGCACGAGCACCACTACATGGTCAGGCTGACCAATCTGACGATTTGACCGGTGGCACGTGCCGGATCGTCTGCCGGCAGCACCCAATATGCTATGCCGGATCAAGGCACCACGCTGGAGGTTGCAGGCTACGGCTCCCGCGACGCTTGGCCTTGACTGATCCACCTCATCCCACGGGGCATTTTTGCACCCCGGCAGCCTCAGCGATTGCTAGGGCATTTTGCCGAGCCGGAGGAGAGAAGGGGGCTCGCTGCGCAGATGTGCTGCGTAAAGAGCGGAACCTATCATGCCGATGAAATCTCAATCAGATCCCAACGGGGCGAGGCGTACAATCGACCAGATCGATGCCGCGATGCCTGCTCCTGTGGTGCTTGCTTATGGGATGGGAGTGGACAGCACCGCCCTGCTGGTCGAACTGGAAAATCGCGGTACCCCTCCCGACCTGGTTCTCACCGCTGACACCGGCGTCGAAAAGCCAGACACCTACGAATATCAGGCCCTTATTTCAGACTGGATGGCTGCCCGGAGAATCTCTTATCACGTCGTGCGCTATGTGCCGCGCCGATTTAAGCACTGGCCTCCTTACTTCGATCTCCTGTCTAATGTCCTGACCAACGCCACATTGCCGAGTATTTCCATGGGGCGGCATACGTGCAGCCTAAAATGGAAGGTTGCTCCGCAAGATGCCTTCCTCAAATCGTGGGGCCCTGCCCAAGCCGCGTGGGCAAGAGGCCAAAAGGTTGTGCGTCTGATCGGATATGACGCATCGCCCGCTGACAACCGCAGATACGCGCATGCGGCAACAATCGAGAACCCATTGTTCGCTTGTCGTTATCCACTGCGCGAATGGAAGTAGGACCGCAATGCGTTCATCGAGCGGATACAGGCTGCGGGGCTTCCTGTGCCGCCCAAATCGAGTCGTTTCATCTGCGGCGCGATGAAACCTGATGAAGTGCGGGCCCTTCCGATCTGGTGCCTGAGATTGATTGTTCTCGTCGAGGCACGCGCTGCGCCAAGGCTCCATACCGTTGAAGGGCTGTGGCGCCGGGCCACCAAGGCAAGGCCGGGCAGCATGACCGATTTCATCCGGGCCGAAGGATTGCTCGCAGTCGCCGAAATCGAAGCCATAATCCGTCATGCTCCGATTGACCTTATCCGGTTTCAGGACGCAGCAGCACTTGCGCCTGTCGGGGTTCGACCAGCCATGGCTGAGTGGCTCGATGCCTTCAACGCAGGCCAAATCGCCGCGTGACATCAGAGCGGACCATTCACCGCAGCAAAGGGAAGGGGGGTGAACGGAATGAACCAGTCAGGAGACCGTTCATGTCCGACAGCATTTCTTCCACCACTGCTCAGACTTTCGAGCAGGACCGCGCCGCGCAAGTGGCGGCACTCAACGACAAGGTCCGGCGGGGCGAAGATCGCCAAGCCCGTATTGTCATGACCCGCGGCGTGACCCAGCTTCTTGCCGGCCTAGAAACCGACGAGCCCGCGCGCACGGCTCGCTCGATCCTCAACCAGGCGGCGCTGATGCGCACGATCGCCGACGCGGACATTGCCCCGGGCGATGATCCTGACGGCGAGCGCGATTTCGGGGTGGTGACCTTCCTGGAGCAACGCCTGTTCTGGAAGATCGATTTGTATGATCCGGGCCTTGTCAAGTTCGCATTGAACGGTTCCTTCTGTTG
>NZ_LSIA01000125.1:0-6202 GCF_001556015.1 Novosphingobium sp. CCH12-A3
GAACAATACTACGCTACGGCACCCCAAGCGACTCTCCCGCGGAGCGGGTTCGTGCGTTGGGACAGTGCTGCCGTTCCAAATTGATAGATCGGATGGCAGCTCCTGTCTGGAGCCGACATACATCGTTTGCCTGACTGGCATCACAGATCGGCAGAAAGTGGGCCGATTGTTGACCGCCCTCTTTCGGGGAGAAATCGGCTAAAGCTGCCGTCAAGCAGCTGACTCTTAATCAGCGAGTCCTAGGTTCGAGCCCTAGTGCGTCCAACAAATTATCTAGTGAAATCAATATACTAATGACCACGCACTTCGAGATTTCCGCGGAGCCTTTGCTGCTAGGTAGCTCTCTAGGTAGCAGGCCGATAATATCGCCCCACCGCAAAAAAACGCGCCTCGGGCACTTTGGACGAAACCTGCCGCGACTTGAGTTGGTGTTCCGAGCGCGCCCGCGTGAATGCCTCGGCGATTCGGGTGGCAGTGAATGAAACCCTTCGCCACGACAACGTGGCGGATCAGCCGAGGCTTTCTTCGATCATCAATAGAGCGAGCAAGCCCACGAAGGACATGGCGGTGATCAAGGGGCTGTCTGGCTGCTCGTGCGCTTCAACGAGCAGTTCCTCGGTAACGAGATACAGCAATGCGATCAGTCCAAAAGCCAAGAACCCGATTATCACCTGAGCCGGGAGCAATGCGACGGGCGTATCTGCGCCTGTTTGACAGCCATGTCGAAGCCCGACGTATCGTTCGACGCGATCATTTGTCAGATGCCGCTTGGGGGATCTGTCATCATATTCTTTATGCCCTTCCCGGCGAGGAATGGCGCATACAAGCGATGCTTGATCTCGTCTTGAGCGAAGACCCATGGACTTTCGAACAGGAGCGACGACAAGGTGAGCTACTCGGGTATGCCGATTGGATGAACGATTACTGGTTGGAGCAGATTTACCGGCGCTGAGGGGCCGCGCCACCAATCACGGTCATTCGCTTATGAGTTCACGGCCTAATTTTGTTTTTATTTGATGGCTTCATGCACCCGCGCCTGAAGTTGCCCAAGCGGACTGCTTCCGAGCGTCGAAGCCGCGAGTCGGCTCAATTCGAGAGTTTCGGAGACAAGGCCAAACCCTGCTTTGCCCATGTCCGTAATGAGCTGCGATGCGCAGGCGGCCACCGTCGAGATGCCCGCTACGGGGCCGGGCTCGTAAGGCAGATATAACGCCTGAAAGAGCGAGCGACCACATAGCGACAATTCGACAAGCAGCGGCAGCTTGTGAACATCAAGCGCGGCACTGGCCGTCTTCATCATGGAGATGGCCGCGTCACCCTCAATAGGCGCGACGAAGGTCATCCGTGCCGCAGCACTGCCGTTACGCGATCCGAAGTGGGGAGCGCCGGGACCAGGTGCGCCGCTCATCAGGGCAATCTGCTCGCGCCAGGCGGGATCATTGCCCAGCGCTGCGGGATCCAGCTTGCGGCAGCCCGCAATCTGGCCCAGGCCGCCATCGACCATCGACGCGATCAGCGCGACCGTGGCAGGGAGGCCATAATGAGCGCCGAACAGCCGCCACTCGCCACGATCCGCCGCGATGGACCCGCGCGCTGCGTCGAACGGGTTGTGCGTGATCGCGATCGTGCCCGCCAGCGTGTTGGAAAGCTTGAGCGGGCGTAGAAACTCGATCGCAGCCGCCAGCGCGTCATCATCCTTCAGGTCGAAGGCAAAGGGCTGGATCGCCGGCGGCTTTCCCATCAGCCAGATGCCGATCTGCGTGGGGATCATGCCGCCCGACTGAATCGCCAGCCCGTCCGAAAACGGTCCGAGCGCGAACTTGTAGACGTTCCAGGTCCGGCTTTCCGGCATCGCGCCCATGCCCGTGCCCACCAGCGCGCCATCGGGCAGGACGAACTCGCCGCCACACTGAACCAGAGCGTGATCGGCATAAGGCGTGAAGCCCATGCCCTTCGAGAAGACGCTGCCCGCGATGGAGGCGTTCGGGTCGCGCTCGGCATCGACCATCAGCGGCAGGTCATGCTTGGCAAGATGACTCGCGAGATCCGCGAAGCTCGCACCGGCCTCGACGCGCGCGAAGGCATAGTCGAGATTAACCTCCAATATGCGGTTCATGCGCGAGAGATCGAGCACCAGACAGTCACCGTCACCGCCGAGCGAGGCCCCCACACTTGAAGCATTATAGAGGGTCAAGAGGGCGAGCCCGTCCTGCCGCGCCTGTTTTACGAGGGCGGCAAGCTCATCGCCATTGCCCGGGCGCGCGAGCGCTACGATGTTAGCGCGTGCACCCGCGATGTTGCCATGGCGCGTCACGATCTGCCGCAGCGCATCCGATCCGGGCGCATCGACGTTCGCATCGCCGACGATCCGGCCAATGGCGTCGATCGAGAAATTGCTCATGGCTTGCCTCCCGCGACATGCGCCGCCAGCAGTTCGAGTTCTTCATCGGAAATCTCGGTGGGTCGAAACGGCGGCATCATGTTGAAGCCGTTGCGGACGGCATATTTGACAAGATCCTTGTCGACGCCTTCCAGCCCGATCAGCACGGATCGATTGTCCCCGAAATCGCCCGCCATGCGCAGCGTTCCGGGGTGGCCTGGCCCGGCATCATGGCAGGCCGCGCACCAGTGCTCGTAGAGCTCCTTGCCAGTTTTCGGCCGGGTATCGGCAATCGCGACTTTTTCGTCCTTGCCAGCCTTGCAGCCGGCGAGGCTGAGCAGGATCAGCGCTGCACAGGGGATGAAACCGCGCATCACTTGCCTGCCTCCCGATAGCGTTCGGGCCAGATGCCGCTCTTGCCGGGAGCGAGAATGCCCGCCGGATCAAGCCCTGCCTTGAGCCTGGCGTTGAGGCGGCCCAGCGCATGGTCATTCCATGAGAAGGTGGAGGCGACCTTGTCCATGAGATCGAGATGCGTCCGGTAGACGCCGAAATGGTCGGCGGCGGCATCGTCGATCAGTGCCTCCAACAGGTCGAGCATGCGCTCTTTCTCTGCCTCATCGTCGCGCCGAAAGGCCGGCATGAAGATATGATGCATGTCGCGCCAGCCGACGACGAACTCGCCGAAATAATCGAAACCCGCGCGGGTCGAGAGTTCGCGCACGCGATTATATTGCCGCAGCGCGAGCCTGCCATCGACAGGAACGACCGGGCCGAAGCCAACATGAGCGGCATTAGGTATCCAGGCGACCGTGCCGAACTCGGTCATGTTCGGAATGCCGCGCATCAACTTGGCACGGTAGGCAAAGGCAGCGCTGCCCTTCTTGTCGTCAGCCGAATAAAAACGCGCGCCTTTGATCGAACCGAGCGCATCCTGAATGACCGGCCATGTCGCGTCCATGACCGCCTCAGGGCCGTAAAGCGCCCCGTAGAAGTTCCAGGCACCAATGCCGAGATCGGCCATGAGCTTCTTGCGGGCGCTGTCCGGCAGGGGGCCGGCGCCGTCATGATACTGGTCCTTGCGGACCTCGACTGCGGCTTCCCAGATCAACTCGGTGCTGGTTGCCGCGTTGGGAATGATCTGCGCGAGCTTGAGCGGGCGGATCGCCTCGGTGAGCGGCTCGATGGCCGCCTCGTCCGGGAAGGTGACCATGTAGGGGCGATAGCCGGGCGGCTCGGGCATGAGCTGGACGCCCAGCCTTGTAACCACGCCGAAGTTCGACTGGGTGAAGAGGCCGTCCAACCAGGGGCCGTGCCCATAGCGATAGGTATGTTCGGCGCTCCGCCCGGGCTGGCCACCCATGCCGGTATCGACGACCGTCCCATCCGACAACACCAGTTGCATGCCGCATTGCTGTTGCAGGAAATGCTCGCCCATGGGCGTGTACCCGACGCCGCGATCGAGCAGATTGCCCACGACGCCACCCCAGCCCGGCGCCGCGCAGTCGATCCACAGCTTCGAGTCCGTCATCTGGAGATGGCGATAAAGATCCCTGTAGGAGACGCCCGGCTCCACCACGGCATAGGCATGGCGCTCATTGACCTCGATGATGCGGTTCATCCGCTTGAGGTCCAGCACCAGAGTGCCGGGCATCCGGGGCGCGGGCCCGCCATATCCGAAATTCCGGCCGGTAGAGATCGTCCAGACCGGGACGCTATGGTCCCGCGCGATCTTGAGAAGCGCCTGTATTTCTTCCACCGTACGCGGCGCCACCGCGGCCGAGGGCATGTGCGCCTCGATCGGCTTCATGGCGAAATGATCGTGATAGCCCAGGAGGCCTGTCTCGTCGGCAAAGACATAGCGGGCGCCGACAACGGAGCGCATGGCGCGCAGCGCCTCCTGGAAGGCCGTCCCTGTAAGACCCGGCGGCATGGTTGCCATATCCGTCGCAGCCCAAAGGGCATTCTGACCGACAAGGCCGAGCCCTGCCGCGAAAGCCGACCCTTGCACGAACCGGCGTCTGGTCAACATGTCTTGGTCTCTCCCCTAGCGACGGTCTTGAGCGTGCCTGCTTGGTGCCAGCGGTCTATCTGGTCCACATGGCGTTCCGCCGCGCGGCTGCCAGTGCATGGAATTCGTTCTGAGAGTGCAGGGCTCCGGAGCAAATGGCGGCCGCTGTTGCGATATCGGGCCGCAGCATCTAATTTCGGTTGGAAGGCAGGGCTTGAGTGTCCGCAAGAGAGAGGAGCAGGACAAATGGGCAATGTCAGGGAAACTGCGCCTGACCGCTGCTGGACGACGGAAGCGTTCGAGGCGCAATCAAGGATGTCGGGCTGGACGGACATTGTCTCCCGGCACATGACCGAGATGGATGTCGGCAGCGAACAACCGGAATCCTATTGCGCTTCATGGCGACAATTCGGCCTCGGCGCGCTCGAACTCAACTTCATCACCGCAACGCCTCAGCATATCCGACGCACGCTAGCCATGGTGTCGCGCGGCGGTAGCGCGAGCTACGAACTGGTCTTCATGAAGCAGGGCACCATGCTTGTGCGCTACAGGACCGGCGACGAATTCATTGCAGAGAGTGATTTCGCCCTGCTGCGCAATGCCGAACCCTATGAATTCATCTGTCCGGAAAAGAGCGTTGCCCTGACTGCGCATGTGAGCGCCGACTGGGTCGGCCGGTGGTTGCCGAGCCTTGAGAGCTTTTCCGGCCTGTCGTCGGCAGTCCGGCAGGCTTGGGGTCGCCCGCTGGCCGCTATGTTTTGCACGATCGACGAGGCTGGGCTGGATGACATCGCGCTGCCGCGAGAGGTACTTGCAGACCAGATCGGCGCGCTGCTCGGGCTGATGACGGCAACGCAGGGCGATGCGCTGAAATCACAGCATCACGCGATGCTGCGGCGTATCCGGGCGCTCCTCCATGAGCGCAGCCATGAGCCTGATCTCGATCCTGGTAAACTTGCCCGGGACATTGGCATCTCGAAACGTCACCTGCACGGGTTGTTCGCCGCCGCTGGCTCAACCTTCGGCCGGGAACTGATCGAATTTCGGCTGATGTACGCGGCGCGCTATCTGCGGGATGCCCGGTATCGCGCCTTGTCGATCACCGAAATCGCCTATCAGACCGGCTTTAACGACACGAGCCATTTCGCTCGCCGCTTCAGGGGACGGTTCGGCTGCAATCCCCGCATATTTCGTGCCGAGGCGTTCCAAGACCCATTAATTATGGCCAAAAAATAAGGGTAGCAACGAGAGCGATGGCGGAGAAGAGGCGGTGGGGCATCGCTCGATTTTTCCCCTGTGGTTTATCAAGGCGCAGTAGAATGCCCAAATAATCAACCGTCAGTTGCTACCAACCCTCTTTACCAGTTCCGAGAAGCATCAATCAGGTCCACACAATCTCATTGGGCAGTTGGCATTTGTGATGGTACGAACAATGTTAAGAAAGAAAATACTACGATAATAACAATACCTTGCCGCAATAATTCGGTGGCCGTAGGGGTCACCATATATCAATGGCTTATGATCAGCCTTGGTCATTTCGTCGAATATCGGTCAAATGAATCGATCCGGAAATTTGCGCATTGGCGTGGATTCGAGGAGGGGCGTCAGCGATGCGCGACGCAGAGAGATGCATGAACACCGCGTTTGCGAACGCGATCACCGTAGCCTTTACCAGGTTCGAGTGGCGACTGGCGCTTAAACATCACATTTTCGCTAGTCATTTTCATCTATCGAGCGGGGGCGAAGGCCGAGCGTAAGCTGGACACCCGCAAAAACCTGGTAGTTCGAGGCGGATTGGTCCGAGGAAGGGT
>NZ_LSIA01000126.1:0-596 GCF_001556015.1 Novosphingobium sp. CCH12-A3
CTGGTCTATGCGGTGCCGGTGCAGTTGCTCGCCTACCATGTCGCCGTGGCCAAGGACACTGACGTCGATCAGCCGCGCAACCTGGCGAAGTCGGTCACTGTCGAGTAAGCGGACCGGCACCGTTTGACCGGGCACTCGTATCAGGCGCTCCTTGTCTCACCAACGCAGAACGAACAGATTCCCGCCTTGCATCAATCCCTCATTAGCCTGCGCGACACTCGATAATAAAGGTGCTACTCCGGCTCGACCGATGCGAGCAAAATCGGAGAATCCTTAAGAGACCGAAACCCGGCCGACCTCTGTAAAGGCTGAACTGAAATCGGTGCTGCATCTCGAATCTGCGAGCACCATACGTTCCGTGGAAATTCAGCCAAACAATCACTTGTCTCTCCCGGTTCGAGCAACGGCTGCGCTCGACGGAGCGGGACATCTCCTCAGTTAGCCGACTCTCCCCGTAGCTCGACTATTAACGAGTTCAATTGAAATATGCCGGTAGCTGGACACCCGCAAAAACCGATGGAGTTTCGGTGTCGATGGTGATTCATTGATCGAGAGCGATCATGGAGAGCCGTGGTGGATCCGAAGTCTCTGTTCAG
>NZ_LSIA01000127.1:0-1654 GCF_001556015.1 Novosphingobium sp. CCH12-A3
CACCAGCAGCACCTAAATCTCCACCGAAAATTACACCACGAGCGCGGACGCTAACTTTGCCGTGGCCGTAGCTTTTGCGAGCCCTGCCATCGATGATCTCGGTTCGCTTCTCGCTTTTGCCATAGGCATAGACCCCGGCATAGAACGGGTTCTTCAGGATCGAAATTACGCTTCGATAGCGAACCGGGACCCACTCGAAGGATACCGTTTTGCGTCCGTCAGACGGACGGGGAAAATGAAAGTTATCAGCGGTCAGCGAAATCAGCACCTGACGGGCGCTGCCAAGCTCGCGGAAGCGCGAAAAGATGAGGCGGATTGCCTCCTGTACCCGCAGGTCAGGATCAAGCCCCAGACCATAATCACGGTGCCAGAGATAACCGATCGGAACGCTGAGGCGCAGTTCACCCCGCCGCGCTTTGGCGCGTGCGGCATCGAGCATGCGCGTTCGCAAAATACCAAGCTCAAACTCGCTGATGCTGCCCTTCATGCCCAACAACAGCCGATCGTTCGGTCGACAAGGATCGTAAATCCCGTCCAGATCGATCACGCGCGCTTCTACCAGGCCGCACAGTTCCAGAAGGTGGTGCCAGTCCCGTCCGTTACGGGAAAGGCGCGAGGCGTCGAGGCAAAGCACAGCGCCCACTTTGCCAGTGCACAAGCCGCTCACTAGTCGTTCGAAACCAGGGCGGTCGACAGCGCCGCTAGCGGTCCGGCCAAGATCATCATCGATCACCTCGACATCGTGGAAACCCCAGCGACGCGCGACATCAACAAGTTCATATTGTCGCCTCTGGCTCTCCAGATTGTTCTGGACCTGCCCAGGCGTCGACTGTCGAATGTACACCACAGCTTTGCGGCTCAGCACCGTGGCTGGAATGAGATTATTGCCAGTCATCGCTCGCCGCCTCCTTCACCGCAACGCCAGCTGCGGCCATCAGGAGGATCGCCAACTTGGCGACAACGACGCTTCGTTCCGCCTCGCTCAGGCCCCGCATCTGCGGTGTATCGAGCGCCATGCTCAATTGATGTGGGGTCGGCACAGGTAACGTTGAGGGTTCTGGTGATGGCTTCATGGCGCGGCTCCTGGATGGCAATGGGGCCATCCGTCGAAGGTTGCCTGAAACCACGGTCTTTTAGCAGTCTGTGAAGCTCTATCAGCCCGCTCACCGAAACGCGCGGTTCGCCCATCTCCATGTGGGCACAAAACGCCCGATCCAGCATCCACTCCGCAACCTGAATGATCTCGCCGGGTTTAACTGCGACCCGGACAATAGCACCACTGGCACGATCCTCGCGGCCTTCATGCCGAAAATGCCTGCCGAAATATGGATGCCAACGATAATGAAATTCTACCATCTGCCCGACATGGGTAGAATGAACCTGTGATGGCCTTGGGGCGCCGCAACTGGATGTTTGTCGGCTCGATCAAGGGCGGGCATGCCTCGGCGCTGTTCTACTCGCTGGTCGAAACCTGTAAACTGAATGGCGTCGAACCGGAGGCTTGGCTCACCGATGTGATCGAGCGGATCGGGAGCCATCCGATCAACCGGATCGACGAACTCCTGCCATGGCGCTGGCGGGCGGCTCGCGATACTGCCTTGGCGGCATGACTACCGCAACACCGCACCCCGCCATCCCACTGCCGCTGGTCCGC
>NZ_LSIA01000128.1:0-20487 GCF_001556015.1 Novosphingobium sp. CCH12-A3
TCCGAAGCTTCAATGCTGCTAGCGAGACGCAGTCTGTATACGTAAGTTACGAATCCGCTTTGGATCGCGACTAGCATGCGCGGGATCGTGCGGGGTGGACCATGGTCCAAGGTCAAGCGAATTCATGATCCCGCTTGATGGCGGCCGACAGCGAAGTGCAAAAACCAATTGGCCCGCCGTGGGAGAACGGCGGGCCAAAGCTGCAGTTGAACCAGGCCACGGTCGTTGGCCACCCAGCCTCGTGATCGGAGCTGGCTTAAGTGCAGGGTCAGCAACCGCCCCGCGACCTACGCAACATGCGGGAGGCTCCGTCCTGGGTTCCCATCTCCCGCATAGCGATCCGATGGTCCTGCATCATCTCACCGTGCATCGGCACTTCGCGGTGTCGCATTCCTTGCATCTGGGCCGTGTCGGACCGAGCCGGCGCCGGCTTCGCCTTGAGCGTCTGCTCAAGGTCCGGCATGCCCGGCGGCATCCCATCGGCGAGAACTGGCCCGGCGCCGACGGCAAGGACGCCAAAGGCTGCGAGCGAAGCGATAATCGCTGCTTTCTTGCGCAAATATGATTCCTTCAAGTCTGAGTTTCAGTTCGACCGGACACATGCCCGGTCGATTCTCGCTCCCCAGGGAGCTTGCCGTTGAGATGGTGTCGGCCTGGAGGCGGCAGTATACGTAATTTGCGAAGCCGGCGGTCAGCCTGCCATGTCCGCTTTAGTTCGGCTATTAGCAAAAGCTGGGCGCGGATGACCGAAGACGGCGGCCATCAAAGCCTCCGCCTAGCCCGAGCACTGGAAAGCGACGCCGCCTGCTGCAGTGGCAAACAGCGAAACGTAAATCGCACGCCGCTTTTGCTTCGGCGCGATCGTGGCAAGGCTCACCGCCGAACCAGCCACTCGGACTGGCCCAGGCTAAATTGTCGGAATAGACGCTCGCTCGGATCGGTGCCGCAGTGATTGAACGCTCGCCTGGCTGATGATTGATCAACTGGCGAGGGCCGCAACCAGCTTAGAAGGGCAATTTTTTCTTCCCAGAGGGGGCGGGCACAAAAGCGATCGGTTCGGGTATTACGGATATTGCCCTCCCGAGCGCCCTTTAAGGGAAGAGCGGCGCTTCGCCTCGGTGGATCTCATCGGGATCGAGAAAAGCGCGTTTGCGTCAGTTTCACGATTGCTCAGGAGGGGCTTCGAAATGACTTTTCTGAGCCGGCGAACTCTCTTGGCGGGCGGAGGCCTCCTGCTGGGGGCGGCATGCACGCGCAGATTTGCGACGCCGGACCAAGCAGGCACGCTGCCCATTCCTCGCCTGTTAGATGCACGCGACCATGGGCAGAGAATTGGACTGAGGGCGCAGGAAGGGGAAACCACTTTCTTCCCAGGGCGGCGGAGCGCCACCATGGGATACAACGGCAGCTATCTCGGCCCGACTCTGCGGGTACATCGCGGGGACGACGTGACGGTGACTGTCAGCAACAATCTGTCTGCTGATACCACGGTTCACTGGCACGGGCTGCTCGTACCGGGAGAGCTGGACGGCAGCCCCCACCAGACCATTAGTCCAGGCGAGACTTGGCGTCCGACGCTGCCGATCCGTCAGCCGGCGGCCACTCTCTTTTATCATTCCCATGCACACGGCCGAACGGCGGAGCAGGTCTATGCAGGCCTAGCGGGATTGCTCTTCGTCACCGACGAGGAAGAGCAAGGTCTCGGTTTGCCTTCAGATTACGGCGTCGACGATCTACCAATATTGATCCAGGATCGGCAGTTCGTGGATGGCCGTCTGGTGTTACCGGCGGGCATGATGGTGGCGTTGGACGGGAGGCGGGGCAACGTTATTCTCGTAAACGGCGCGTACAACCCGCGAGCAGACGTTCCCAGAAGCTTAGTGCGGCTGCGGCTTGTAAATGGTTCGAATGCCCGGACTTACGATCTTTCGTTCAGCGACGGACGAGCCTTTTATTGGATCGGCACCGAGGGCGGCCTTTTGGAAAAGTCCGTTGAATTGCAGTCCCTCACTCTGGCCTCCGGTCAGCGGGCGGAGATCTTGGTGGACTTCAGCGATGGCAAACCGGTCTCGTTGGTCTCGGCTCCGGACCAAAGCACCCTGAGGATGCATGGCATGGGCATGATGCATCGGCACGAGGCTAGCGAAAACAACGCAGGCAATGAAACTGTCCTCACATTCTCACCGCGCTTGGCATCGAGCAAGCGAGGTAGCACCACGCTTCCGCTCCTCTTGGCGTCCCGCGCGGTGCCAAATCCGGCGACGGTCGTCGCACGGCGACGTCTGGTGCTCAACATGAGGCTGGGGGGCATGATGGATAGCGACGAAGAGCCGCTAACGATCAACCACAGGCGATTCGATATGGATCGAATCGATGAGGAGGTCGAGCTTGGCGCCGTCGAGATATGGAAAGTCTCCGGGCAGAAAATGGCCCATCCCTTCCACATTCATGGAGTGCACTTCGACGTGCTAAGTCGCGATGGCGAGGAGCCAGATCTTCTTGATCAGGGGCCACGTGACACCATCGTCGTGGACGAACCGGTCGAGTTATTAATCCGCTTCGACCAGCCTGCTTCAAAGGCGCCCTTCCTGTTCCATTGCCATATCCTGGAGCACGAGGACGAAGGCATGATGGGTCAGTTTTCCGTGACGTAGTGGGAACAACTCAAGAATCGAAATCCCGCATATGCCAATAAGGGGGCAATGCTCGACGTATGACTTCGAACTCCACTCTCGTTTTTGTTCCCTTTTCGGGCTTGGGCCAGAACGTTTCGCACATCTCGATCGAAGGCATTCGATCATCCCGGACACTTGTGCATCACATGACGAACCCTGCGGTTCGTCACGGCCACTAGGCGCCGCGGGCCGCGCTCTATAATGACCATACGCTTGTCGGGCCGTCCCGCGGCCGCTGTCAGTACTCGCGGCAATGAGTAATAGATGGTATCGCCGCGTTCATACCACTTTCCTCCGCCAAGCGGCGTCTGGTCAGGCAATCGGATTTCGCTGTAAGATCCGTTGCGATTAAGAACCCAGGCCATCCCCGACTTACAGCCGGATCGGCCATCAAATGACCAGACACCCGCGAGCTTGGTGGTCGAGGTATCTTCCCCTGCGGGAACGACCCTGGCCGGCGAAGGTAGCGTTGGCACAGTGAGCGCGGCGAAAATCGCCCAGATGGAACACGACCACCGTGTGAAAGTGAGCAGCCGGCATCGAAATAACCCGTTAAGCGCGATCGTCATACTATTTCCTTCCGATCCACACTCACTGCGCTGAGAGCTTCGTTGGTTGCCCTTGGCAGACTATGCAGACCATCTGCCGGCGGTAATGCGTATTTGCCGCTAGACAGAAGGGACGCCTGCCACGGCATCTGATCGCAGATCGCCCAGGACAAGGCAGGCGGCGCAGAACTTGGGATGACGGTGATCGGCTCATGCGCAGGGCAAGCGAGCGACCATATGAGCGGTAACGGGGGCGACGAGTTCGCTTCCGGACGAGGAAAAGGTGGCCCGGTGACCTTCACTCTATCCCGACATGTTGGTTTGGACGCTCAAGCCGGGTACCGAGGCGGAGGCATATAGGCCCGCCCGATGTACTAGTCGCAAGCGACCGGCTTTCGGTTCTGATGCTCTTGCGACCCGGTCAACCGACCGATCGCCATTCGTATATATCACAATTTCGCGGGTCGTTCCCCCCAGATAGGGTCAGAGCAGGTTCGAGTCGTGGAGGGTACGCCAGGCCGAAATGCCGGATGTTCCCGCTGTCCTAGCCGCCACGAATTCGATGGAGATCCAAGGCAAGAGGAGCATTTGATGTCAGCCGCTTCAGCATTTCCAGCTCTGGCGCAGGCGTCCCCCCGACCGCAGTCCGGGATTGTCGCCTGCATCGATTGCTCCGATCATGATGCGTGGATCTACTCACACGCTCGTGCGCTCGCGACAACGCTCGACGTTCCTATTACCCTGCTACAAGTACTTGACGGCGAGGGCTCGACGCGCTCTCGTCCAGACCCGATTGAATGTAACCTCCGGCGGCGCGAAGCCCTGCGCGCCCTCGATCGATGCGCCGCCGCGACCAGCGCACCTCCAACCAAAACCTCCATCGAACTGGCCGAAGGCCAAACCGCGGAGGAAATTTGCCGCTTTGTCCGAGAGTGCGACGACGGCATGGTCGTACTGGGAAGACGAGGCAGGCAAGAGGCCGGTCGCCCGGGCATGGGGGCAACCGTGCACAAGGTGCTCATGCAGACGCCAGCCCCGGTCCTGCTCGTACCGGTAGAGGCCCCGCTTCCGGCAGCGCCCTACAGAAGGGTTGTGGTGCCGCTTGACGGCTCTCGCTGGGCTGAGAGCGTGCTGCCCCTAGCTGTGCGTCTTGCGAAGGCCTCGGAAGCGGAACTCCTGCTTGTCCATGTCGTCCCTACGCCCGAGATGATCGAGGCACGGCCCCTGGAAGTCGAGGACAAGAAGCTTCAACAAGCCCTTATAGAGCGAAATGAGCAAGCAGCACGCAGCTACCTGGATCGAACGAAATCCAACCTCTCGGCGTCCGGTCTACGAATGCGTACGATTTCGATCCGTGGCGAGGATGTACGCGAGGTGCTGTGCGATCTTATTCAGCGCGAGAGGGCCGATATTGCCGTCCTGTCCGCGCGCGGCCACAGCCATCGGCATGTTTCCGACGTACCCTATGGAACGGTCGCCTCCTACCTGATGACGCATTGCAATGTACCAATGCTCGTAACGCCTGCGACAATCCGCTCGGGAAAAGCGCAGATCGCCGTAGGGCATAATTGCCTCCGGCTACCCCTCGCCGCCCAAGCCTGATCATGGCCGATATTGAGGGGACCGACCCTATTTCGGGGGCGGCCGACGAGACCGCCACACGACACCAGCTGACAGGATTGATCAGTCGCTCAGCGCCTCTTCCCATCTGGGCGCATCTCGACGCCATGAAAGACTGGCTGGCTCGAGCCCGCCAGGCAGCCACGCAAGCCGACCAGCGCGGCAGCGCCGCAGCCGAATGGCTACTCGACAACGACTATCAGATCCAGCGCGCGATCCTGCAAATTGGTGAGGGTCTTCCGAAGGCTTTCTACGCGAAACTTCCCGGTCTTGCTGAAGACGGCCTCAGGCGACCGCGCGCCCATCAAGTCGCGCGGTCTCTGCTTCTGGCGTCTCACCTGCAGGTCTCACTGTCCTCGGCTGTCGAATTCGTCGTTCGATATCAGAATAGGATGCCGCTCAGCATCGCTGAAACCTGGGCGATTCCTACGATGCTGCGTATCGTTTGTCTTGAAATGATCGTTACGGGTTTCACCCAGCTTTTTCCTCAAGTCGCTCCCCCTTTTGCACTAACGGACTCTCCCGACGTCGCGACCGGGGGATTCGACAACACGGAGTGCGTGGCACGCGGCATAGCCAATCTTGCCGTGATCGCGACCATCCAATGGAACGACTTTTTCGACAGAACCAGCCAGGTCGAGGCGATCCTGAAGCGTGATCCTGCAGGAATTTATCCGCGCATGGATTTCGCTACTCGCGACCAATATCGTCACGCGGTAGAACGGCTCGCAGCGCGATCCGGCCTCCTGGAACGAGAGGTTGCCCAGCGCGCTCTGCGACAGTGTCAAAGTAGTGAAGAGGCCCCCTCGGGGCATGTCGGTTATTGGCTCATCGATGCCGGCCTGCCTGCTTTCACGGATGCACTCGATCCCCGCCCATGGACACCCGGTTCGATTCTGCGACGCATATTGCGTCATAAGGGTATGCTTTACGCGACCGCGCTGGTGTTTGCCGGTATCGCGGCCTCTGCAGTTCCTGCAGCATATATGTCCTCGACCGGACCGTCTCCCTTATCCTGGCTGCTGTGTATCGCGCTGACGCTGCTGCCGGCTTCCATCCTCAGCATCACCTTTGTGAATTGGATGGTCACGCAAATCGTTCCTCCATGCGTGCTTCCCAAGCTGGAATTCAAGAAAGGAATTCCCGGAGATTGTGCGACGGCCATCGCAATCCCCGTTCTCGTCGCTCGGACCTCCGACATCGCTCCCCTTCTTGAGCGACTTGAGGCGCATCGCCTAGCCAACCCTGATGAAGCGCTGGAGTTCGTTCTCCTGACCGACTTCGCCGATGCCGCAACCGCCAGGGTTCTGGGCGACGATGAGATCGAGCAGATGCTGGTACGAGGCATCGAAGAATTGAATGCCCGCTACAAGGACGCAAGGGGCAATGGACCTTTTCATCTGCTCCACCGACCGCGCCTCTTCAACGAGGCGCAGGGCTGTTGGATGGGCTGGGAGCGTAAGCGAGGTAAGCTGGAGCAGTTCAACGCCTATATCCTGCGCGGCGACGCCACTGCATTCCATTTGACCACCGGCAAGGTGGAAAGGCTGCGGCGATGCCGCTTCGTACTGACGGCAGACGCAGATACCAGACTTCCGGGTGGTGTGGTGCGCCGTCTGGTCGGCACTCTCGCCCATCCACTCAATCGGGCTCATTTTGCCCCCGACACCGGCATTGTGGAACGAGGCTACACTATCCTTCAACCTCGCGTTGAACTAGGGCCGGAGGGCCCCGAGCAATCCCTGTTCGCTCGCCTCTACGGCGGCGATACTATGATCGACATCTACTCTCGCGCGGTTTCCGACGTGTACCAGGACCTTCTGGGCACCGGCGTGTTTGTGGGCAAAGGCCTCTACGATGTGGCGGCATTCGAACGGAGTCTGGAGGGCCGTGTCCCAGAGAATGCTTTGCTTAGCCATGACCTGTTCGAGGGGCTTCATGGGCGCGCGGCGCTCGTTAGCGACGTCATTGTCTACGAGCGCTTTCCGACCGGGTATCTCGACTTTTCCGCGCGCTGGCACCGCTGGGTGCGGGGTGATTGGCAAATCCTGCCCTGGCTGTTTCCTTTTGTCCCAGGGCGTGACGGCCGATGGCTGCGCAATCGGCTTGGGTGGTTCGACAGGCTCAAGATCTTCGACAATCTAAGGCGCAGTCTGGTACCCGCCAGCATCGTTGCCTTGCTCCTAGGCGGTTGGTTCCTGTTTCACGGTCGACCCTGGGTCTGGACATTGCTCGCGATCGTCGCGCCCGGGGCTTATCTTTTTACCGATCTCGTAACGGGCTTCGCTCAGGGCCGCCGTCGCGGCGTCATGCAGCGCGTCCTGCGGCGCCTCACGGATCATCTCGGACGCTGGATTTTAGCCATCGCCTTCCTCGTCAGCGACGCATACATCGCGCTGCACGCCATAGCCGTCACGATCTGGCGGCTGCAATCGGGGCGGCGGCGGCTCGAATGGACCTCGGCCGCTCATATGGCCACGCGAAACGCGGCGCGCCATCCGCGATTGGCGGCGTGGCGCGACATGTGGAGCTCGCCCCTTCTTGCGGTGCTTATAGCTGGCGCATTACTCGCTTATGCGCCGGGATCGATGCCTGTCGCGGCGCCGCTATTGCTGCTCTGGTTCTTCGCACCCGAGATCGCGGTTTGGATCAGCCGCCCGCGTAGACCACCGATCGAGGCGCTTACCGAAGCAGACAGGAGATTTCTCAGACTCGTCGCTCGGCGCACCTGGCTTTTTTTTGAAACCTTCGTCCGGCCCGAGGACAATTGGCTGCCTCCCGACAACTACCAGGAGCCGCCCGACGAGGACACCGCTCACCGAACGTCGCCTACCAACATCGGCATGTTGATGGTGTCGATCCTGACAGCGTGGCGGCTTGGGCATATCGGTCTCAACGAGCTGGCTACCCGTCTTGGCGACACGTTCGATACGCTTGACCGGCTCGAACGCTACCGCGGCCACATTCTCAACTGGTATGATACCAGGACGCTCGCTCCCCTTGAGCCACGTTACATTTCCACGGTCGACAGCGGCAATCTTGCCGTCAGCCTGATTACCGTTGCCCAGGCTCTTCGAGATGCTGGGAGGGCACCGCCGGTAGGCCGCGAGCTCTGGCAAGGCCTAGAAGATATCATCGGGCTGCTCTCCCAGGCGATCCGGTCTATCGGGACCGAAGCGGGCTCAACGGCCGGTGTGATCCTGGCTACCGTCGGCGAGACGGTGAAGCGGGTTTCGGACGATGAGCGCGAATGGCTCAGGGGGATCGACGATCTCATTTCGGCCGACTTGCCGAGACTGCGCGAGCAGGTGGGCGTGATGGCCGCGAGCGTTGCCGAAGCCGACGTCGGCATCTTGCGCGAAGTGCAAGTCTGGCTCGAGCGGCTCGAGCATCACGTGTCCGGGATACGTCGCGATTTGCAGGTTTTCTGCCCGTGGTGGGAAGTTATAACCGACCATCCCACAGACTGCGCGGAAACCGCAGCCAAGGTCGCCGATTTCATGGCTGGCGGCTCGGCGACGCCATCCGATTCGCGCACCGCGCACGTCATCAGCCTGCTCAGCGCGACCAAGGAAGGCGGATTATCCGACGCGGCCCGTCAATGGGTCGACAAGATGCTGGCTGCCATCGCGGAAGGGCAGGCCGTCTCGCGCGAGCTTCATGGTCGCTTCGACAGCCTTGCCCGCCGGGCCAACGTCAGTGCGCACGCGATGGACTTTTCACTTCTGCTTGATGAAGGTAGCCGGCTCTTTCACATCGGCTACAACGTCAGCGCCGACCGCATAGACGCGCATCACTACGATCTCCTCGCCAGCGAAGCACGGCTCGCCAGCTTCTTCGCCATTGCGAAGGGCGATATCGATCCTTCCCACTGGTTCCACCTCGGTCGCCCCATCACGAAACAGGAGGCCGGGCTTGCGCTGCTGTCCTGGAATGGCTCGATGTTCGAATATCTGATGCCAAACATCTTTTTGCACAGCGATCCCGGCACGCTGCTTGGTATGAGCGACCGAACAGCCGTCAGCATCCAGGCCGCCTTCGGCAAATCGCACAAAATCCCTTGGGGAATCTCCGAATCATCGTTCGCCTCGATGGGGTCTGATCGCATCTATCGCTATCACGCCTTCGGCGTCCCTGCCCTCGGACTTCAACGTGGCCTCGGCCACGACCTCGTCGTGAGCCCCTACGCAACGGCGCTTGCGCTTATGATCCGGCCAGCACTTGCGACAATCAACCTCAAGCTGCTGGCCGAGCTGGGGTTAATTGGACGGTTCGGCTTCTTCGAAGCCGCCGATTTCACGCCGGCCCGCCTGCCGGCGGGCGAGCGGTTCGCTATCGTCCGCTCGTACATGGCGCACCACCATGGCATGAGTCTCGCCGCGCTGGGAAATGCACTGTGCGACAACATGCTAGTGCGCTGGTTCCATGCGGACCCTTACGTCGGCACCGTCGATCTCCTGCTCAACGAACGCATACCGTGGGAGCTTCCGCCAGAAATTGCACGAGTAGAGGTTCGCGACCCGCCCGCTCACGCCGAAGGGAACATCCCGGCGCTGCACAGTTGGTCGCCAGACCGACCGTCGGGGCAGCATGCTTGGCACATCCTCGGCAACGGCCGGCTTTCGAGCCGAATCCGCACGGACGGTGCCGGGGGTCTAAGCTGGAATCAGCATGCGCTTACCCGCATCGAACCTGCAGATGACCAAGCAGGCTTCTGGCTCTATCTGCATGATCTCGATCAAGGCGATATCTGGTCGGCAACAGGGGGGCCATTCCCCGCCATCGGCGAGCCGCCGGAGGTCATGTTCCATGCCCATCAGGTCGAATTCCGTCAGCGTTCGCGCGGTCTGTCGATCTCGACGCTAGTCAACGTTGCCCATGGCGACGATCTCGAAATCAGACGCATCGCGCTCGTCAATGAGGAGGATCGTGCCCGGACAATCGAACTGACGGGCTACGTCCAGGTGGTGCTCGCCCCACCCCAGGATGCCGCTCGGCATCCTGCTTTCAGCAAGCTGTTCGTGGGCGCTGAAGCCTTGCCCGGAGGCGATGGACTCGTGTTCATGCGCCGACCGCGCAATCCCGACGAGCGGCCTCCGGTTTTGCTGATTCGCATAATCGGAGATGACGAAGGAGTCGCCTTGCTCGGACTTGAGGCTGATCGAAGAGCCTTCATCGGTCGCCATGGCAACGTCACGCATCCTACCGCGATGACAGAGGAGCCTCTGATTGGCGCATTGGGCTGGTCGCTCGATCCGATCTGCGCGATCAGGGCAAAGGTCATGCTGCCGCCGCACGGGCGCCGCGAACTCGCTTTCGTCACGATCGCGGCGGGATCGCGTCAGTCGGCGCTAGACCTGGCCGACCGCTATGCAACGTTGTCCGCGCTGGATTGGGTGGTTAGCGATTCCATCGCGGCAAAAGCGCGCGAGATGCACGACCTGGGCCTACAGCCACAGTTCGTACCTCAGGTACAGGCCCTCCTTTCCCATCTTTTTACTGCCCGCACAAACCCTGCACCCGGAGGTGAACGGCTCTTCCGGCAGGTCGATCTCTGGTCGCTTGGTATTTCAGGCGATCATCCCATCGTGATGCTGCGCGCCGGCACCGCGGAACAGACCGGTATGCTCCGCTTCGTTCTCGCTGCGCATTGGCTCGGCCACCAGCGCGGCATCCTCTTCGATCTCGCGATCGTCCACGAGGGCACCTCAGGTTACGTCGAACCGGTCCGCGAGCGCCTTCTGGAAGTCCTGAGAGACGCCGGCGCGCAGGAACGTCTTGGCACCCATGGCGGCATCCACCTAGTGGGCGTCAGCTCCTCCGATCACGAGCGCGTGGCGCTCCTCGAGCAGGCCGCCAAGCTGATCCTTGAAGACGACGGCGTCACGCTTGCCGACCAGCTCGCCCGGGTAGATCAACCTCCGCACCCCGGCCCGCCGTTTGCCCCAGTCGGCACCAACGTGCCGCCAGCCACCTCCGCACCCGTGCCGCGGTCCGTAGATCTCCTCTTCGACAACGGCTGGGGCGGCTTTGCGCCTGATACTGGCGACTATGTGATCAACCTAGAGCCCGACGCTCCCACCCCGGCTCCGTGGTCCAATGTCCTGGCCAACGACGCGTTCGGCACGATCGTTACTGAGGCCGGGCTTGGCTTCGCCTGGGCGATCAACAGCGGCGAGAACAGACTCACGCCCTGGTTCAATGATCCCGTCGAGGATCCCCAAGGTGAACGGCTCTATCTGCGCGACGAGGAGAACGGGCGGCTCTGGACCCCGACACCCTTGCCATCGGGCGGCGGCTCCGCGTGCCGCATTCATCATAGTCCCGATCGGACCATATGGCACCGCCACAGCGAAGGCCTGGAGCAGGAGCTGTCGACCTTCGCGCCAATCGACGATCCGGTAAAACTGGTGCGTCTGCGCCTACGCAATCAAACGCCACGCTCGCGCCGGATCAAGGCGACCTACTATGCGGAATGGCTCCTGGGCGCGGTGAGGGGCGAGCAAGCCCCTTTTCGCACATCGCGCTATGACCCGGCCTCCCATGCAATTCTCGCACGCAATTCCTGGACGGACGAGTTCGGCGATCGCGTCGCCTTTCTTGCCACGACCCAGGCCGTTCATAGCTTCACTACCTCACGCCGCGATTTTCACGGTGTTGTTGCCGACCCGGCCCGACCGCTCGGCCTGCTCAACTGGGATCTGGGCAACCGCCAGGATTCTGCCGGCGACGATTGCTGCGGCGCCCTCCAGGTGCATCTCGATATCCCCCCTGAAGGAACCGTCGAAGTTTGTTTCATCCTCGGCCAGGGTGATAACCTCGAGCACGCAATCCAACTTATCCGGCATTGGCAATCGCCGTCCATCATCGAGACTGCTGCCCGGGTTCGCGTAGCGGACTGGGCCGATCGGTTGGAAAAGGTTCAGGTCAAGACACCCGATCCTGCCTTCGACCTGATGGTCAACCGGTGGCTGCCTCACCAATCGCTAAGTGCCCGCGTGCGCGCTCGCGCCGGTTTCTATCAGGCCAGTGGCGCGTTCGGATTTCGCGATCAGCTCCAGGACGTCCTTGCCCAGATCCAGGTCGATCCGAACGCAACGCGGCAACATATCCTCGCCGCCGCTGCGCACCAATTCGAAGAGGGCGACGTACTCCATTGGTGGCACCCGCCTTCGGACCGCGGGGTCCGAACCCGCTGCTCCGACGATCTCGTCTGGCTTCCTTATGCCGTCGCGCACTATGTCGAGGCGACCGGCGACAAATCCATTCTGGACGAAGAAATTCCATTTCTGAGAGCGCCGCCGCTCGCGGCCGGCGAGGCCGATCGTTACGCCCGATTTGAAGTTACCGACTATAAGCAATCGCTGTTCGTTCACTGCGACCGCGCGCTTGCCCATGCCTATCGCCTCGGAGCTCACGGCCTTCCCCTGATCGGCAGCGGGGATTGGAATGACGGCATGGATCGGGTCGGCGAGCGGGGACGCGGCGAGAGCATATGGCTGGCCTGGTTCCTCATCGCAACTATCCGGAACTTCACACTGCACTGCGTCGATGAGCGGCAAACCGAGTTTCGTGATCGCTGGGAAGCGCGTGTCGAAGCGCTCGCCGCAGCGGTCGAGCAGTCTGGCTGGGATGGCGAATGGTATCTGCGCGCCTTTGATGACGACGGCAGGCCTTGGGGCACATCCCAGGAGCAGGAATGTCGCATCGATTCCATCGCTCAATCCTGGTCCGTTCTCTCAAATGCTGCAGATCCGGAGCGAGCCAGAACGGCGCTCGCGTCGGCCAGGCGCTACCTAGTACGCAACGATGATACCCTCATACGCCTGCTCGATCCCCCCTTCGACCACACGCCGCGCGAACCGGGCTATATCAAGGCCTATCCGCCTGGCGTCCGGGAGAATGGCGGGCAATATACCCATGCGGCAACGTGGCTCGCGATCGCGTTCGCACGGATACGCGACGGCGACGTGGCCAAATCACTGTTCGACCGAATTAGCCCGATAACGCACAGTTCGACACGCGAAGGCGCAGAGCATTATCGAACCGAGCCATATGCTGTCGCGGGCGACATCGCCGGTGTGGCACCCCATCTCGGCCGCGGCGGCTGGACTTGGTATACAGGCGCCGCAGGTTGGACATGGCGGCTGGCCGTTGAAGAAATTCTGGGCGTTCGCTTAATCGGCGGCAAAATACAGATACGTCCAGCAATGCCGAAAAACTGGCACAAAGCGGAATTGACGCTCCGGCGCGCCGACGGAGCCATCCAGATAACGATCGAAACGGACCCGTCTCTTGAAGGTGACGGAGAGGAAATTACCATTGACGGCAAGCTCCTGCGAGAACCCGGGGTTTGCTTTCCCCACGACGGCGCGACGCGGATTGTGCTCGTGCGGGTTCCGCTAAAGGCCTGACGTTGATTCGACAACGGCAATACGAAAGGATTCTCATGTCGACCATCCCCGCTTCTACCCTGCATGGGGACGGCAGCCCGGAACGGCTGGCGATCGACACGATCCGCACCTTGTCGATGGATGCGGTCCACGCCGCGAAATCGGGTCATATCGGCACGCCGATGGCCCTGGCACCGGTCGGCTATACGCTCTGGTCGCAATTCCTGCGCACCGATCCCGACGCGCCGGATTGGCCCAACCGCGACCGCTTCGTCCTGTCGGTCGGCCATGCGTCGATGCTGCTTTACTCCCTGCTGCATCTCGCCGCAGTCAAGGAGATCGACAAGGACGGCAGGCTGACCGGCAAACCGGCGGTGAGCCTGCAGGACATCAAGGATTTCCGCCAGATCGGCTCGAAGACGCCGGGTCACCCCGAATATCGCCACACCACGGGCGTCGAGACGACTACTGGACCGCTCGGCCAGGGCTGCGGCAATTCGGTCGGCATGGCGATTGCCGAGCGCTGGCTCGCGGCGCGCTACAATCGCGACGGTTTCCCGATCTTCGACCATGACGTCTACTGCCTCGCCGGCGACGGCTGCATGATGGAAGGCGTCGCGAGCGAGGCGGCGAGCCTGGCCGGCCACCTGAAGCTCTCCAACCTCTGCTGGATCTACGATTCGAACCATGTGACGATCGAGGGCGGCACTGAACTCGCCTTCGACGAGGATGTCGGCCAGCGCTTCGACGCTTATGGTTGGCACGTCATCCATGTGGACGACGCCAACGATACCAAGGCGGTCGCCGCGGCGATCGAAAGCTTCAAGGCGACCACCGACAGGCCGACGATGATCGTGGTCCATTCGATTATCGGCTATGGCAGCTCGATCGCCGGAACCGCCAAGGCGCATGGCGAGGCGATGACCGGCGATGACATACGCGGCACCAAGAAAGCCTATGGCTGGCCCGAGGATTCGTCCTTCCTCGTTCCCGACGGCGTGCCCGAGCATTTCGGAGGCGCCATTGCCGGGCGCGGCAAGCCGCTGCGTGCCGAATGGCTGGCGATGCGCGAACGCTATGCGCAGGCCGAACCCGCCCTGGCCAAGGAGCTCGAGGCGATCTTTGCCGACCGGCTTCCCGACGGCTGGGATGCCGCCATCCCGACCTTCCCCGCCGACGAAAAAGGCATCGCGACCCGCGATGCCGGCGGCAAGGTGCTCAACGCGATCGCGCCCAACCTGCCCTGGCTGGTCGGCGGCTCGGCCGATCTTGCCCCCTCGTCAAAGACCCTGATCGAAGGCGCGGGATCGTTCCAGGCGAGCAGCTATGCCGGCCGCAATCTCCACTTCGGCGTGCGCGAACATGCGATGGGTTCGGTGGTCAACGGCTTGGCCCTGTCGCACCTGCGTCCCTATTCGGCGACCTTTTTCATCTTCCTCGATTATATGCGCCCGCCGGTCCGCCTGGCGGCGCTGATGGAGCTGGGCGTCACCTTCATCTTCACCCACGATTCGATCGGCGTCGGCGAGGACGGGCCGACCCACCAGCCGATCGAGCAGCTGACCATGCTGCGCGCCACACCCGGCCTCGACATGATCCGACCATGCGACGCCAACGAGGTCGCCTGGGCTTGGCGTGCGGCGCTGAGCAAAAACAACCGCCCGACCGCCCTGGTCTTCTCGCGCCAGGCGATCCCGACGCTCGACCGCGGCAAATATGCCGGCGCCGAAGGGCTGCTGAAGGGCGCCTATGTCCTCGCCGGCGACGACAAGCCCGAAATCATCCTGATCGGCACCGGCAGCGAAGTCGGCCTGGTGGTGTCGGCATATGAGAGACTGACCGAAGCCGGCGTCAAGGCACGCGTCGTATCGATGCCGAGCTGGTATCTCTTCGAACTGCAGGATCAGGCCTATAGGGACCGCGTCCTGACCCCCGGCGTCGAGGCGCGTCTCGCAGTCGAAATGGGCGGCGAGATCGGCTGGGACCGCTATATCGGCGCGAAGGGAAAAACCATCACCATGTCGACCTTCGGCGCCTCCGCCCCTGCCGCGAAACTGCAGGATAAATTCGGTTTCACCGTCGACAATCTCGTCAAGGTCGCTCGCGAACTGATCGGAAAGGCCTGCCCCATGACGAGTCTGTTGAAGCAGCTCCAGGAATCGGGGCAGGCACCCTGGCTCGATTTCGTCGATCGCTCCTTCCTCAAGGAAGGCGGCCTCCGGAAGCTTGTCGAGGAGGACGGCCTGACCGGCGTCACCTCGAACCCGTCGATCTTCGAGAAGGCGATGGGCCAGGGCACCGCCTATGACGATCAGTACAAGGCGTTCGTCACCGCCAATCCGGGCGCATCGGTGGTCGAAACCTACGAAGCGCTGGCGATCAAGGACATCCAGGATGCCTGCGACACGCTGCGTCCGGTGTTCGACCGGCTGGACGGCAAGGACGGCTATGTCAGCCTCGAGGTCTCGCCCTATCTCGCCAACGATACCGACAAGACGATCGCCGAGGCGCGGCGGCTCTCGAAGATGGTCGATCGCCCGAACCTGATGATCAAGGTGCCGGGCACCAGGGCCGGCGTCCCGGCGATCCGCCAGCTGATCGAGGACGGGATCAGCATCAACGTCACCTTGTTGTTTGCGCGTGAGGCCTACATCGCCGTGGCGATGGCCTTCGTCGAAGGGCTCGAGGCGCGGCTCACCAAGGGCGAGACGATCGATCGCATCGCCAGCGTCGCCAGCTTCTTCGTCAGCCGCATCGACAGCGCGATCGACAAGAAGATCGACGAGCGTGTCGCCGCCGGCGACAAGGATGCCGACGCGCTCAAGGCGGTGAGCGGCAAGGTCGCTATCGCCAACGCCAAGCTCGCTTACCAATGGTATCTCGACTTCGTGAAGTCGGACCGGTGGAAGAAGCTGGCCGCCGAAGGCGCGATGCCGCAGCGGCTGCTTTGGGCATCGACGGGCACGAAGGATCCGTCCTTTCCCGACACGCTCTATATCGACGCGCTGATCGGCCCCGATACGGTCAACACCATTCCGCCCAAGACGATGGACGCGTTCCGGGATCACGGCACGCTCAAGCAGACGCTGACCGCGGACGTGCCGGGGGCTGAACATGTCCTGGCCGAGACCGACCGGCTCGGGCTCGATCTGTCCGGCGTCACCGCCAAGCTGGTCGAAGATGGCGTCAAACTGTTCGCCGACGCGGCCGACACGCTGCTCGGCGCGATCGAGGCGAAGAAAGCCAAAGCGGAGGCCTAAGCGCATGAACCATTTCCACGCCGACCTGCCCGAGCCGCTGCGCCACGCGGTCGATGCCAGGCTCAAGACGGCGGCGGCGGAGAAATGGGGTACGCGGCTGTGGGCCGCCGACGCGTCACTCTGGACCAACGGCGACGAAGCCAAATGGGTCGGCTGGCTCGCTGCCGGTGAAGGCAAGCAGGTCGATTTCGCCCAGCTGAAGGCGATCGCCGACAAGGCGCGCGGGCATAAGGATGTCGTCCTGCTCGGCATGGGCGGATCGAGCCTTGGCCCCGAAGTGCTGAGCGAGATCATCGGCCCGGCGCCCGGTTTTCCGACCGTCCACGCGCTCGATTCGACCGATCCGGGCCAGATCGGCAGCGTCGCCGCAAAGATCGATCCGAAGGAAGCCCTGTTCCTCGTCGCCTCCAAGTCCGGATCGACGATGGAGCCCGAACTGCTGCGGGCTTATTTCTGGGAATTGTCCGGCAAGGATGGCGACCGCTTCGTCGCGGTGACCGATCCGGGATCGAAGCTCGAAAAGCTGGCCAAGGATCATGGCTATCACGCCATCTTCCTCGGCGATCCGGCGATTGGCGGGCGCTATTCGGTCCTGTCCGTGTTCGGCATGGTGCCGGCAGCGATGATGGGGATCGACGTCGAAGCCTTTTTCGCCGCGACCCAGCCTCTGGTCGAGGCGTGCAAGGGCGACACCGCCAATCCCGGCCTGATCCTCGGCGCGATCATGGGCGAGGCGGCGATATCGGGCCGCGACAAACTCACCATCCTGACCAGCCCCGGCCTCGAGCCGATCGGCGCCTGGCTGGAACAGCTCATCGCCGAATCCACCGGCAAGCACGGCAAGGGAATCGTTCCCGTCGATCTGGAGCCGTCCGCGCCGGCCGAGGATTATGGTACGGACCGCCTGTTCGCCTTGCTGACGCTCGATGGCGACGATGCGTCCGACGTCATCGAGCAGGCCCATTTCCTGGTCGCCGCGGGCCAGCCGGTGATACGCATCACGCTGCCGTCAAAGGAGCATATCGGCCAGGAATTCTTCCGCTGGGAAGTGGCGACGGCGTTTGCCGGCGCGGTGATCGGGATCGATCCGTTCGACCAGCCCGATGTTGAGGATGCCAAGATCGCGACGCGCGAGCTGATCGACAAATATGAGGAATCGGGTGCGCTCGCCCCCGAATCCCCGTTCCTCCAGGATGCGGTGATGGCCTTTTCCGCACCGGGCGATCACACTTTCGCTGCGACCAACCCGGTCGAGATATTGCGCGATCATTTCGCCAGCGCCGAGCCCGGCGACTATGTCGGCTTCCTCGTCTATCTCGAGCGTAACGCCGAACATGAAGCCGCCGTGGCACGGATGCGCGAAAAGGTGGTCGAGGCGAAAGGCGTCGCGACCGTCGCCGGCTTCGGCCCCCGTTTCCTCCATTCGACCGGCCAGGCCTACAAAGGCGGTCCGAAGAGCGGCGTGTTCGTCGAGATCACGCGGACGCCGAACCCGGACGTACCGGTGCCCGGACGCAAGGCAAGCTTCGGCACGGTCCAGCTCGCGCAGGCGCGTGGCGATCTCGACGTGCTCGCCGCGCGCGGGCAGCGCACCTTGCGCATTCATCTCAACACAGGGGATCTCAATACCCTCGAAACATTGGTGGCGCGTTCGCTACAGAACTGAAGGGGATCAGCATAAATGCGTATCGCGATGATCGGACTGGGGCGCATGGGCGGCAATATCGTCCGTCGCCTGTTGCGCGGCGGACATGAAGCGGTCGTCTTCGATCGCAACCAGCATCTGATCGACGATCTGGTCAAGGAAGGCGCGGTCGGCGCGACCGGGCTCGACGATCTGCGCGGCAAGCTCGCCGAGCGCGCCATCTTCTGGGTGATGCTCCCGGCGGGTCCTCCGACCGAGGATACGATCACCGCCCTGCTCGAAAAGTCCCTGCCCGGCGACATCATCATCGACGGCGGCAACAGCTTCTACAAGGACGATATCCGCCGCGCGAAGCTCTGCGTGGCGAAGCAAGTCGCCTATGTCGACATCGGCACGTCGGGCGGCGTCTGGGGACTCGAACGCGGCTATTGCATGATGATCGGCGGCGAGACGGAGGTGGTCGACTACCTCGATCCGATCTTCAAGACGATGGCACCGGGCCGAGGGACGATCCCCCCCACGCCCAATCGGATGGAGCAGGAAGGCGAGGATGCGCGCGCCGAGCTCGGCTACATCCATGCCGGCCCGCCTGGCGCCGGCCACTTCGTCAAGATGGTCCACAACGGCATCGAATATGGTTTGATGCAGGCCTATGCCGAGGGCTTCGACATCCTGAAGTCGAAGAAATCCGACAAGCTTCCTGAGGATGAGCGCTTCGATCTCAACCTCACCGACATTGCCGAGGTGTGGCGCCGCGGATCGGTCATCTCCTCCTGGCTGCTCGACCTGACCGCGTCGGCGCTCGCCAAGGATCAGATGCTCGCCCAGTTTACCGGCACCGTGGCGGATTCGGGCGAAGGCCATTGGGCGATTGAGGCGGCGATGGAGGAAGCGGTGCCCGCCTACGTCCTCTCGGCCGCCTTGTTCGCGCGCTATCGCAGCCGCGTCGAACATACGTTCGGCGACCAGGTGCTGTCGGCGATGCGCTTCGGCTTCGGCGGCCATACCGAAATGCCGCAGTAGGCTCCCATGAAGAAGGCCCCACCCGCCACTCTGGTCATTTTCGGCGCGACCGGGGACCTGACCCGCCGCCTGCTGGTCCCCGCCGTCACCAATCTGTGCACCGACGGATTGCTGGGAAAGGACTTCACCATCCTCGGCATCGGCCGCAGCGATGGCGATGACGAGATGTTGCGCGCCAGCCTCGATAAGTTCGCGACCGAGGGCGATTGCTGGCGTGATCTGCGCAAGCGCATCGCCTACCTCCAGGGCGATTTCACCGCAGACCGGGTGTTCGACGATGTCGCCAAGGCGTTGGGCGACCGAAGCGCGGTCTTCTACCTCGCCACGCCAGCGCAATTCTTCGGCGCCATCGTCGAAAAGCTTGCCGCCAAAGGCCTGATGGCGGAAGCGGGCAGTCGGTTCCGCCGCGTCGCGATCGAAAAGCCGTTCGGCCACGACCTCGCCTCGGCCAAGGCGCTTGACGCCCGAATCCTCGCCTTGCTCCCGGAAAGCCAGATCTACCGGCTCGACCACTTCCTGGGAAAGGAAACTGTCCAGAACATCCTGGTCGCGCGCTTCGCCAACCAATGGTTCGAAGCGGTGTGGAACAATCGCTATATCGATCATGTCCAGATCACCGCCGCCGAGACGGTCGAGGTCGGATCGCGCGGATCTTTCTACGATGCAACCGGCGCGCTCCGCGACATGGTCCCCAACCATCTGTTCCAGCTGCTGGCGATGATCGCGATGGAGCCGCCCAACAGCTTCGATGCCGACGCGATCCGCGACGAAAAGGCCAAGGTGTTGCGCGCGATCCGCAAGCCCACCGCAGTCTGCGCAGTGCGCGGCCAATATGGCAAGGGCCGTGTCGGTAGCCGCAACGTGCCGGCCTATCGTAAGGTCCCGGATGTCGCTACCGACAGCAGGACCGAGACCTATGTCGCACTGAAGCTGGAAGTCGACACCTGGCGCTGGGCCGGCGTGCCCTTCTACCTGCGCACCGGCAAGGCGCTGGCAGCGCGCGATACGGAGATCGTCGTCACGTTCAAGGCAGTGCCCTACGCTTTATTCCGCGATTGTCCGATCGACCGCCTGCCAGCCAATCGCCTGATCTTCCAGCTGCAGCCGGACGAAAGCATCGTCTTAGACATGCTGGTCAAGAAACCGGGTCCAGTGATCAAGACCGCAGGGACAACGCTCGATTTCACTTATGCCGACCACTTCAAGCTGTCGGGCCGGACCGGCTACGAAACCTTGCTCTATGACATGATGACCGGCGACCAGACATTGTTCCAGCGCGCTGAGCAGATCGAGGCGGGCTGGGCCGCGGTCCAGCCGATCCTC
>NZ_LSIA01000129.1:0-12970 GCF_001556015.1 Novosphingobium sp. CCH12-A3
GGGCGGGGTTGAACGTCTGGGCGGCGGCGCGTTGCCAACCGGGGCCGCGTGAGGCGGCGCGGTTGGCGTTTGCCTGCGCGACATGGGCGAAGGGGTCTTCGCGCTCGCTCCAGTTGGCGCGCCACATCGATGCTCCGCCCGAGAGCGTGGTTTCCTCCTCGATGTGCTCGGCGGGCAGTTCGCCGATGAAGCGCGAGGGGATCGAGCTGGTCCACTGGCCGTAGATCTGGCGATTGGCGGCGTGGAGGATTGTGCAGCGACGGCGCGCGCGGGTGATCGCGACGTAGGCAAGGCGGCGTTCCTCCTCAAGGCTGGCAAGGCCGCCTTCATCGAGCGAGCGCTGCGAGGGGAACACACCTTCTTCCCAGCCCGGCAGGAAGACGTTGTCGAATTCGAGGCCCTTGGCGGCGTGGATGGTCATGATCGTGACCTTGTCCTCGTCGGCGGTGTTCTCGTTGTCCATGACGAGGCTGACGTGTTCGAGGAAGTCCCCCAGCGTCTCGTATTCTTCCATCGCGCGGACGAGTTCGGTGAGGTTTTCGAGGCGTCCGGCGGCCTCCGCGGTCTTTTCCGCCTGAAGTGCGGCGGTGTAGCCGCTTTCGTCGAGGATCGTGCGGGCGAGTTCGGCTGGCACCAGCTGCTTGGCTGCATCGCGCCAGCGCGCGAAATCGCGCATCAGCGCGGCGAGGGTGTTGCGCGCGCGGGCCGGTAGTTCGTCGGTATCGAGAATTTCGACCGAAGCCAGCGAGAGGGGGATGCCGCGCGCGCGGGCGTGGCGGTGGAGCTTTTCCAGCGTCTTGTCGCCAAGGCCGCGCTTGGGAGTGTTGTAGATCCGCTCGAACGCAAGGTCATCCTGCGGGCTGGCGATCTGGCGCAGATAGGCCAGCGCATCGCGGATTTCGGCGCGTTCGTAGAAGCGGAAGCCGCCGACGATGCGATAGCCCATGCCGATCTGGATGAAGCGGTCCTCGATCGTGCGCGTCTGGAACTGCGCGCGCACGAGGATGGCAATGCGATCAAGCGGCGCGCCCTCACGCTCAAGCCGTTCGATGTCCTCGCCGATCCGCCGCGCTTCTTCCGGAGCGTCCCACACGCCGATCACGCGCACCTTGTCGCCGCCATCGACCTCGGTCCACAGCGTCTTGCCGAGGCGTTCGGAGTTCTCCGCGATCAGGCCCGAGGCCGCACCGAGGATGTGCGGGGTGGAGCGGTAGTTCTGTTCGAGGCGGATCACCTTGGCGCCGGGAAAATCCTTCTCGAACCGCAGGATATTGGCCACTTCCGCGCCGCGCCAGGAATAGATCGACTGGTCGTCGTCACCCACAACGCAGATGTTCTTGCGGTTCTGGGCGAGCAGGCGCAGCCACAGGTACTGCACCGCGTTGGTGTCCTGATATTCGTCCACCATCACGTACTTGAAGCGCTGCTGCCAAGATTCCAGCACGTCCCGCTCGCGCCGGAAGATGTTGAGCATGTGCATAAGCAGGTCGCCGAAATCGCAGGCGTTCAGCTCGCGCAAGCGGTTCTGGTAGAGCGCGTAGAAGCGCTGGCCCTTGCCATTGGCATAGGCCTCGTTCTCCAGCGCATCGAGATCGCCGGGATTGAGGCCGCGGTTCTTCCACTTGTCGATCAGTCCTGCCAGCTGCTTGGCGGGCCAGCGCTTGTCGTCAATGCCTTCTGCCACGATCAGTTGCTTGAGCAGGCGCAACTGGTCGTCGGTGTCGATGATCGTGAAGTTGCTCTGCAAGCCGACCAGTTCGGCATGGCGGCGCAGCATCTTGGCGGCGATGGCGTGGAACGTGCCGAGCCAGGGCATGCCCTCCACCGCCGGGCCGATCAGATGCCCCACACGCTCGCGCATCTCGCGCGCGGCCTTGTTGGTGAAGGTGACGCAGAGGATCTCGCTCGGCCAGGCGAGCCGCTGGCGCAGCAGGTTGGCAAGGCGTGCGGTCAGCGCGGCGGTCTTGCCCGTGCCTGCGCCTGCCAGCATCAGCACCGGCCCTTCGGTCGTCGTCACCGCCTCGCGCTGGGGCGGGTTGAGGCCATCGAGCCACGCTTCGGCGGTGCCGGGATTCACGGAGAGTGGGGAGGACATGCGTGAACAGATAGGGACCAAACGCATTCGGGGCAATCGGCAAAGCCCGATCTTCCAACGCTTTCGATTCGTCGCAGCGGGCCATGCGGATCATCGCAGGCCCGGGAACCGCCGCAGGTCCCGGCGCTTGGCGTTTTACTTCGGGTACAAGAATCAAAATCAGGAGAATCTGATGCGTAACCTTCTTGCCGCGAGCGCGCTCGCGCTTGCCATCGCTTCGAGCCCTTCGTTCGTGGCCGCCCAGTCGACCTCCACGACAGCAACCGCAACCACGTCAGACACCACCGCTGCAACCACGGCGACCGGCACCTTCTCGCCGACGCCCGACCAGCAGCTTCAGATCGACGCCTGGGCCACCGAGCAGAAGAGCAGGTATGCGGCATGGCCGTCCACGTACCAGGAGTACTTCTGGAGCCTCGACGCTGATCAGCAGAAGGGCTGGTGGGCGCTGACCGACGAGCAGAAGGCGCAGATCTATGCCATGACGCCGGAGCAGCGCACGCAGGTCTGGCCGTCGATCGTGGCGCAGGTCTCTGGCAAGGCAGTGCCGTCATCCGGTGCGACGCCAGCCCAGCCCAATCCCGGGATGGGTACGCCCGCAACGCCAGCCACTCCCGCAGAGCCTGCAACGCCTCCTTCAGGCGGGATGAGCAGCATGGACAGCAGCACCACCGGCAACATGACCCCGCCGCCCGCCTCGGCCATGAACAAGAAGTATCCGGTCTGCAGCAAGACTGTAACCGACAGCTGCCGCAATCGTGGCGGCATCTAAGGGCTACTGACGATCGTCGCGTAATGGGGCGTCGGGGAACCGGCGCCCCATTGCGTGTGCGCAGCGGTTGACCCGGATCGCTTGAGACGGAACAACCCGCCCCGCGTACGAGGGGAGAAGCGCCACGATGAATCCGATTCGCCAGCATGGTCGCGTTCTGACTGCCAGTCTGGTCGGGACGGCAGTAGAGTTCTACGACTTCTACATCTACGCCACGGCGGCCGCGCTGGTCATAGGGCCATTGTTCTTCCCCACCGAATCGGAGGCAGCACAGACGTTGCTGTCCTTCATGACCTTTGGCCTCGCGTTCTTTGCACGGCCGGTGGGCGCCATTGCCTTCGGCCACTTCGGCGACCGGATCGGGCGGAAGTCAACGCTGGTTGCCTCGCTGATGCTGATGGGCGGCTCGACCTTCCTGATCGCCTTTCTGCCGACTTACGCGATGATCGGCTGGGTCGCACCTGCACTGCTGTGCTGCTTGCGCTTCGGCCAAGGCTTCGGCCTTGGCGGCGAGTGGGGCGGAGCCTCGCTGCTTGCAGTGGAAAACGCGCCGAAGGGGTGGGAAGCCCGCTTTGGCAGTGCGCCGCAGCTGGGCGCCCCACTGGGCTTTCTCTGTGCCAACGGGCTGTTCCTGTTGCTCGGCAAGGGGCTGTCGGATGCCGACTTCGCCGCCTGGGGATGGCGGGTGCCGTTCCTGGCGAGCGCGCTGCTGGTTGGTCTTGGCCTGTGGGTGCGCCTCAAGATCGGCGAAACACCTGCGTTCAAGGAAGCACTCGAGAAGGCAGAGCCGCCCAAGGTGCCGGTCGGTCTGCTGTTCCGCAATCATCTTGGCGCCGTGCTTGCGGGGATCGCGGGCGTGGTCGCGTGCTTTGCGATCTTCTACCTCGCGACGACTTTTGCGCTGTCCTTTGCCACGACCAGGCTCGGTTATGCCAAGCAGGAGTTTCTAGGGCTCCAGCTTGGCGCCAACAGCTTCCTTGCGCTCGGCATTCTGGTTGCGGGGTACTGGGCGGACAAGGCCTCGGCGCGGCTTGTCCTTGGCACCGGGGCGGCGCTGACGATCATCGTCGGCATGATGTTCGGCACCGGCCTTGGCGCGGCATCGCCTTGGGTGGTCTTCGCCACGCTGGCAAGCGCGCTGTTCGTGATGGGGCTGGCCTATGGACCGCTGGGCGCCTGGCTGCCGACGCTCTATCCGGTCGAAGTCCGCTACACCGGCATTTCGGTGGCGTTCAACATGGGCGGGATCATCGGGGGCGCATTGGCCCCGTTCGCGGCGGCGTGGCTCGCCGGCATAGGCGGCACGGCCTATGTCGGGCTGTTCCTGACGCTGGCTGGCGCGATGACTCTGGCAGGCGTGCAGTTCTCGCCCCGACAGGCGGATTAGGACTTCAACCGCATCAGCGTGATCAGCGCCTTGCCGACCTTGCGCTCGGCATCGACCTCGCACACGCGCACGTCGGGCACTTCCTTGGCGGCCGTTTCAAGGCAGATCCAGGTCGCCTCGCCGATCCAGCCAAGCCGGGTGAGCCGGTCGATCGCAACGGCACCTGCGCCGGTACCATAGGGCGGATCCAGCATGACGAGGTCGAGCGGCTGCTTCACCGGGCCGAGGCTGAGCACCGACGAGGCGCGCACGTCACATTGCGGGGCGCAGCGCAGGGCCGCGATGTTGGCGCGGATGGTGCGGATTGCGCCTGCGTCCTGCTCCACGAAGATTGCCGACGCCGCTCCGCGTGACAGCGCTTCGAGGCCGAGCGCGCCCGACCCTGCAAACAGGTCGGCGACGGTCAGGTCCTCGAAGCTGCCGAGGCGGCTGGCCAGCATCGAGAACAGCGTCTCGCGCGTGCGGTCTGCAGTGGGGCGGGTGGTGTCACCCTCGGGCGCGCGCAGGGGCCGTCCGCGCCATTCACCGGCTATAATTCTCATTTGGCTTTCAGTGTCTTGCGGAAGCGTTCGACCATGACCTGCGGGATCTCCTCGACCGAGCCGCGTTGCAGGTCAGCCAGTTCAAACGGGCCATAGCTGGTGCGCAGCAGACGCGAAACTTCCAGGCCAAGATGTTCGAGCACGCGACGCACTTCGCGGTTCTTGCCTTCGGTCAGGGTCAGCTCGATCCACTTGTTGCGGTTGGCGCTGCGCTCAAGATTGGCGTTGATCGGGCCATAACGCACGCCGTCGATTTCGATGCCTTCCATAAGTTCTTCGAGCCGCGCCTGCGTGATGTCCCCGAAAGTGCGGGCGCGGTAGGTGCGGGGAATGCCGGTAGAGGGCAGTTCCAGCGCGCGCTTCAATTCGCCATCGTTGGTCATCAGCAGCAGCCCCTCGGTATTCACGTCGAGGCGGCCGACCGGCATGACGCGCGGCGCGTCCTTGGGCATGGCATTGCGCAAAGCGGTGTAGATCGTCGGGCGACCGGTGGGGTCGCGCTCGGCTGTGATGAGGCCTGCAGGCTTGTGGAAGCGAAACAGGCGCGGAGCAGCTATCGGGCCGACCATCTTGCCATCGACGCTCACCCCCTTGAGGCTGGTCAGCAGCGTGGCGGGCGTGGTCACGACCTCGTCGCCGATCTTGACGCGCCCTTCCTCGATCATGCGCTCCACCTCGCGGCGGCTGGCAATTCCTGCGCGGGCCAGCAGCTTGGCGATGCGATCGCCCTCGCGCTCCGAGCCATCGGCGTTTGGCGCGCGCTTGGCGGGAACGACCGGCTGCGACGTGCGCGGCGCACCGCTGCGCATGGAGAAAGGCTTCTTTTCAGTGGTACCGGGCCGAGGGCTGAACCGCTTCGGCCTGTCGCCACCGTTTCTTGGGGGAAAAGTCATGGGGCAGCCCTTACGCGAGAACGCCTCTTGCGTCACCCCTAGCGCCGCTGGAATTGGCCGCTAGTCTGCCAGCAACATTTGAGGGAGCGCAGTCGTCGATGAGCACCGAGGCCAGTGACCGGAACGTGTGGGACTCGGTGCGCCCCTATCTTGAGAAGGAATCGCTGGCCGCGTTCTTCCTCGGCGTGTCCTCGGGCTTTCCCTATGCAATGATCGGCGCGACGCTGACGACCAGGCTGGCGCAGGACGGGATCGACAAGAAGACGGTCACCGCCTTTACGCTCGCGTTTCTCGTCTACAACCTGAAGATCTTCTGGGCATGGCTGGTCGACGGCGTGCATTTGCCGCTGCTCGGGCGGCTGGGGCAGCGTGTATCATGGATGCTGCTGGCCGGATCGCTGGTCATGGCCGCAGTCGCCAACCTGGCGCTGGTCGATCCCTCGGCAGATCTTGGCGCGACGGTGCTGGCGGCCGTGCTGGTCGGCGTCGCGGGGGCGACTTTCGACATCGTGATCGACGCCTACCGCATCGAGACCTTGAAGCCCTACCAGCTCGGCACCGGCTCGGGCATGAGCCAGTATGGCTGGCGCATCGGCTCGGCAGGGGCAGGGGCGCTGGCGCTGTTCATGGCGGCGCGTTCCGGCTGGAGCGCGGCCTATCTCGCTTGTGCACTCTTCGCCCTGCCGGCCATGCTGACGGCGCTGATCCTGGGTGAACCCGAACGCCACCGCGAGCCCACCGCGCGCAAGGGAGTGGGCGAAGTCATTGCCTCGATCATCGGGCCGTTCGGCGAATTCTTCCGCCGTCACGGCGCCTGGCTGGTGCTGCTGTTCATCCTTGTTCACAAAGTGGGCGACACGCTGGCGAACCTCACCTTCCGCCTACTGTTCGACGATCTCGGCTTCACCAACGACGAAATCGCGATCTGGGACGTTGGCGTCGGCTTCTGGGCCTACCTGATCGGCGTGTTCATCGGCGGCGTGGCTTATGCGAAGATGGGCCTGAAGCGCTCGGTCCTGCTGGCACTGGTGCTGATGGCGGTGTCGAACCTGTCCTTCGCGGCGCTTGCGGCGGCTGGCCATTCCAACCTGGGCATGGCCGGCGCGATCGGATTCGAGAACGTCGCCTCGGGCTATGGCGGCGTCGTTGTCGTCGCCTACTTCTCGGCGCTGTGCGACTTGCGCTACACGGCGGCCCAGTATGCGCTGATCTCCGCTGCTGCCAGCATCGTCGGCCGCTTTGCCACCGGCACCACCGCAGGCGCGCTGATCGAGAGCATGGGCTACGTGAACTTCTACCTGCTCACCACGGTGCTGGCGCTGCCGGGCATCGTGCTGTTCTGGTGGATGAGCCGCAGCGGCCTTGTCGATGCGGCGATGGGCACGGCGGGCGAGGAGAAGTCGGACGCCGATCCTTTCGCCTGATCAGTCCGGAATCTCGTCGTTCAGCCGCAGCACTTCGCCCGCGAGATAGAGCGAGCCGACGATCAGCACGTCACCCTCGGGTGGCAAGGCCGCCAGCGCTTCAGGCACGGTGGCAAAACTGCCGACGGGCAGGCTGGTGAACGGCGCGAAGTCCGCAGGCTTGTGCGCATCGTGCCCGGGGGCCGGTACGACGGAGATTGACAGGGCGCGGTCCGCCAGCGGCGCGAGTATCGCCGAGGGGTCCTTGTTGGCCAGCATGCCCATGATCAGGTGCACCGGTGGCTGGCCTTCAAGATGCCGCGCAATGGCACGCCCCGCATCGGGATTGTGCCCACCGTCGAGCCAGACGGTGCGCCTGCCTGCCAGATCTGTCAGCGGCCCCGCGCCCAGACGCTGCAAGCGCGCAGGCCACCGCGCATCGACGATGCCCTTGCCGAGCGCGCCCAGCGTCACCTGCACGGCATGCTGGTGCCGGATCATTGCGACGGCCAGTGCCGCATTCTCTGCCTGGTGCGTCCCGGGCAGGGCGGGGAGGGGCAGCGGCAACTCGCCACGCTCGTCGCGATAGAGGATCGAGCTGGCAATCTCGGCATCCCAGTCGCGCCCACGCATGATCAACGGCGCACCGATTCGAGCCGCCGTCTCGGCCACCGAATCGGCGGCGACTTGGCTATAGGCCATCGTCACGAGCGGCACGCCGGGCTTCGCGATGCTGGCCTTTTCGAACGCGATCCGGGCAAGCGGATCGGTCGGCACGCCCTCTTCGGTCGCGAGCAGGAACGCTTCATGGTCCATGCCCAGCGTTGCAATCCCGCAGACCGCAGCGGTCGGCATCACGTTGGTGGCATCGAGCCTGCCGCCAAGCCCGGTTTCGATCACGCAGGCGTCCGCAGGCGTGCGCGCATAGGCCAGGAAAGTGGCGACCGTGGTCACCTCGAAGAAGCTCGGCTCAAGCCCTTCGCCCGCGTCCAGCACTTCCTTGAGCAGCGCGGCGAGCAGATCGTCCTCGATCAGCTTGCCGGCGATGCGGATGCGTTCGTTGTAGCGGACCAGATGCGGCTTCGTGGCGGAGTGAACCGTCAGCCCTTCGGCCTCGAGGATGGTGCGCAGGTAGGTGCAGGTCGATCCCTTGCCGTTGGTCCCGGCGACATGGAACACCGGCGGCAGGCAGTCCTGCGGATTGCCAAGCCGCGCGCAGAGTTCGCGCACGGTATCCAGGCCAAGCCGCCCCGACGGCAGCGACAGTGCGCCCAGGCGATCAAGCTGCGCCTGCACCGCCGGGTTCTCGGAGATCGCGAAGTCCTTCATGCGAAGCCCCTCCCGCAGGCGGGAGGGGTTTGGGGTGGGCAGAGGCAGGCGCAGGCGTTGGTGCAGCCCACCCCCGACCCCTCCCGCTTGCGGGAGGGGAGAAGACTCACGCCGCCGCCTTGCCCGCCATCAGGTAATCGATCACCTGCGCCAGCGTCACCTTAAGGTCGCGGCGGTGGGTGACCATGTCGACCATGCCGTGGGCGTGGAGGTATTCGGCGCGCTGGAAGCCTTCGGGCAGCTTCTCGCGGATCGTGTCCTGGATGACGCGCTGCCCCGCAAAGCCGATGAGCGCACCGGGTTCGGCAATCTGCACGTCGCCCAGCATCGCGTAGGACGCGGTCACGCCGCCGGTGGTCGGATCGGTCAGCACCACGATGTAGGGCAGGCCTGCCGCACGCAGGCGGGCGATGGCCACGGTCGAACGCGGCATCTGCATCAGGCTGAGGATGCCCTCCTGCATGCGCGCGCCGCCTGCTGCGGTTACGGCCACGTAGGGGCACTTTTCCTTGATCGCGCGCTCGCATCCGGCGACGAAGGCATTGCCCACGGCCATGCCCATCGAGCCGCCCATGAACGCGAATTCCTGCACGCCGACCACGGCCTTCTGCCCCTCGATCCGGCCGAAGGCATTGGTCAGCGCATCGGCATGGGGATTGGCAGCGCGGGCGGCCTTCAGGCGATCGACGTACTTCTTGCTGTCGCGGAACTTGAGCGGGTCTTCCTTGACCTTGGGCGCGGGCAGCAGCTCGTAGCCAGCGTCGAGCAACTGGTCGAACCGTGCGTCGGCACCAATGCGGCCGTGGTGGTCGCAATAGGAGCAGACCGAGAGGTTGTCCTCATAGTCCTTCGTGAACAGCATCTCGCTGCACGAAGGGCACTTGATCCACAGGTTGTCCGGCGTGTCCCGCTTCGGCGTGAAGGGAAGCGCGTTGCGGACCTTGTTGAGCCAGCTCATACGAGTTCCTTGCGGGCAGAGTGGACGGCGGCGGCAAGGGCAGCGGTGAGTTCCTTCACCGGGCCAGCGGCATCCGCACCATGCTTGGCGACGAGATCGATGAAGGCCGATCCGACGACAACGCCATCGGCAACCTTGGCAATGGCCCCGGCCTGTTCGGGCGTGCGCACGCCGAAGCCGACGGCAACCGGAATCGTCGCCGAAGCCTTGATCCGCGCCACGGCCTCTTCGATGGACGATTGCGCAGCCTGCTGCATCCCGGTGATTCCGGCGACCGAGACGTAGTAGAGAAAGCCGGACGAGCCTTCGAGCACGGCGGGCAGCCGCGCATGGTCGGTTGTCGGCGTGGCGAGGCGGATCAGCGATATGCCGGCAGCGCGCAGGGCCGGGCCAAGCTCGGCATCCTCTTCAGGCGGAATGTCGACGCAGATCACGCCATCGACGCCCGCCTTGACGCATTCGGCGGCGAACCAGTCGGCCCCGCGAATGGTCATCGGATTGGCATAGCCCATCAGCACCAGCGGCACTTCCGGGTGACGCGCGCGGAATTCGGTGGCGATGCGCAGGATATCGGCCGTCTTGGTGCCAGCGCCGAGCGAGCGCAGATTGGCCAGCTGGATCGCCGGACCATCGGCCATCGGATCGGTAAACGGCATGCCCAGCTCAATCACATCGGCCCCGCCTTCGACGAGCGCGTCGAGGATGGAGGCGGTGGCGTCAGGCGTTGGATCGCCGCCGGTGACGAAGGTGACGAGGGCCGGGCGGCCCTTGGCGAAGGCGTTGGAGAGGCGTGTCATGTTATCGCTCTTCTGGTGCCTGGAGATTGGACAAAACTGGATTTGATTGGTCAATTTCTTGCTTCATGGCTTCATCGAAAGGTCTAAAGACCGCGAACACTGAAAAGAATCCGTCGTCCTTTCGTTGAGTATCTGGTCGCAAGCACTGCAAATAATAATCGGGTGTCATCTGTGTGCTGATAAAGGCACGTCCAGGAACCAAGATCTTATTAGAGACTTCATCAGCGCCCGTCGTTGAGATAACTACGGTAGCTGGTTGAAAGCCGACCTTGCCTCCGAACGCATTGCGACCATTCACTTCAGCGCAATATAACTTAAACCTAAGTCCGCTTTCTGACCAGAGAGTTCGGATTTGTTCATTCCTAAATTCCGCACTCTCAGGATCACGCAGTTTTTCTCTGATCGAATTTCGATAGGGTTCGAAATCGGGATCCTTGCAGTTCGCTAGTAGGAGGCTTGACACGCAGAGAAAAATCCCTGCGAGTTTTGCCCCATTCCTCACAACGAAACCCCCAGGTGCTCCGCCACGGAAAAGATGTCCTTGTCGCCGCGACCGCACAGGTTGGCGAGGATGATCTGGTCCTTGTCCATCGTCGGCGCGAGCTTCTTGACCGCTGCAATCGCGTGGGCGGGTTCCAGCGCTGGGATGATGCCTTCGGTGCGGCAGAGCAGCTGGAAGGCGTCCAGGGCTTCCTTGTCGGTCACCGAGGTATAATCGACGCGGCCGATTTCCTTGAGCCATGAATGCTCAGGCCCGATGCCGGGATAGTCGAGCCCGGCGCTGATCGAGTGGCCTTCGGTGATCTGGCCGTCCTCGTCCTGCAGCAGGTAGGTCTTGTTGCCGTGGAGGATGCCGGGGCGTCCGCCTGCAAGGCTGGCGGCGTGCTCCTTGTCCAGCCCGTGGCCCGCCGCTTCCACGCCGAGCATCTTGACGCTGGCATCATCGAGGAACGGGTGGAAAAGGCCGATGGCGTTCGAACCGCCGCCGATGGCCGCGACCAGCACGTCAGGCAGGCGTCCGGTGCGGGCGAGCATTTGCGCGCGCGCTTCCTTGCCGATCACGCTCTGGAAATCGCGGACGAGTTCCGGATAGGGGTGGGGACCCGCGGCAGTGCCGATGATGTAGAACGTGTTGTGCACGTTCGCCACCCAGTCGCGCAGCGCCTCGTTCATCGCATCCTTCAGCGTGCCCGCGCCCGCGGTGACGGGCACGACTTCGGCGCCCAGCAGCTTCATGCGGAACACGTTGGGCTTCTGCCGCTCCACGTCGGTTGCGCCCATGAAGATCACGCAAGGCAGGCCGAAGCGCGCGCAGACCGTGGCGGTGGCGACGCCGTGCTGGCCCGCGCCGGTCTCGGCGATGATCCGCGTCTTGCCCATGCGCATGGCGAGCAGAATCTGGCCGATGCAGTTGTTGATCTTGTGCGCGCCGGTGTGGTTCAGCTCGTCGCGCTTGAACCAGACTTGCGCGCCGCCCAGCTCTTCGGTCAGCCGTGGCGCGAAGTAGAGCGGGCTGGGGCGGCCGACATAGTGTTCGAGCAGGTCGTCGAATTCGGCCTGGAATGCCGGGTCGGCCTTGGCCTTGCGATATTCCTGCTCAAGATCGAGGATCAGCGGCATCAGCGTTTCGGCGACATAGCGACCGCCGAACTGGCCGAAGTGGCCGCGTTCGTCGGGCTGATTGCGGAAGCTGTTGGGAGTCTGCGCGTTCATGGCGCAGCGCTTGGCAGAGCCTTTGCGGAAAGTCCAGAATTGCAATGCCTGCACCTTTGGGGCAGGGGCGGTGCAAAGATACCTTGCTGCATTGCGGCAACCTGCACGATCCGTTCATGTGCGGGCAATCTTGATCAGACTAGGGCGTCCTCGCAACGTCGTGAAGGCGGCTCCGAAAGGGGTCGCCTTTTGGCGTTATAATAATGGCCAAGTAAATCTCAAATGTAACAAAATTGTTAGTGTGCCGAATGTTGCACCTTTGTCACACGCTTGATGGTTTTGATTTTGTTGTGACTTTTATCATTGTCACCAAATTGGTCGATATCTACCTGGCGCCTCGCCACCTTCACAGAAGGGGCCAAAAAAGTCAGGAGTAAAATCTATGCGTCTGGTTCTTATCTCTCTCGCAGCCTCGCTTGTTGCTGCTACCCCGGCAATGGCTTCGGGCGGTTACGTCGGCGTTGGCGTTACGCACGACAACATCGCATCTTCAGCTGACTCCGAAGGGCTCGGCATCAACGGTCTTGGCGGCACCGTTTTCGCCGGTTACAACTTCGACCTGTCGAGCAAGGCCTATGCTGGCTTTGAAGCTAACTTCGACCTCGCCTCGGCCAAGGTTGGTGATGATTCCGATGCGATCGAAGCCGATCACGCATTCGGCGCTTCTGCCCTTCTCGGCTTCCGTCCGAGCGATGCGACTGCCGTTTACGGCCGCGTCGGCTATCAGCGCGCACGTTCGACCGTCGTCGTTGATGGCGATGAATTCTCGGGTTCGGCAGATGGCCTGCGTCTCGGCCTCGGCGTGAAGACCGACCTGACCGAGAAGCTTGCACTGCGCGTTGAGTACAACCACACCCACTATTACGGTGAAGACGGTGCGGATGGCCTCAACAACAACCAGGCAGCTGTCTCGCTGGTTTACGGCTTCTGATCTCACTGCTTCCGTAAGGGAGCAGTAGTGATCGACGGCGGGCGGCCTCGAAAGAGGTCGCCCGTTTTCGTTTGGGCGATCAGCACATGGAGGTCGTCGCCCGTGAAAAACTCTGAAGCCTTTGGGAATGCGTGGGTTTTAGCGGATTTG